>JAJYPK010000235.1 GCA_021795465.1 Bacillota bacterium | reverse complement strand
GGAGACCCACCTAAGACATGCGAAGCCTACGGCTCGCACGCACAAGTCGCGGAACCAGGAACATCTCGGAGTGATCCGAGAAACCCCCACCTCGGCCTCGTAGAGGCCAGGCGGCGGGAGAGTTCATTTCGGCAGATCCTGCGACATTTTACGGAGGCGACGCCCGAGGCTATACCGATTATCCCACCTTGGCCGAACCAGCAACCGATTAAAACGATGTGTGAAGGTCGGATTTTTTAAAACCAGTTCGCACACCGAAAGAACTCACGACCATGTGTGAGCTCTTCGGTGTAGTTCGGTGTGACGATAAGGTGGGCGTAAGCCTCAAAGCGAGGTTTGAGGCTAGGCGCCATGAGTCCAGGGGCGGGGGCCGCGTAGGATGGGTGAGTATGATAGGTCAGCTGGACTCGGAACCGGTGCCTCAGTTAAGGTCACGCCGGCTTGGCGAAATGCCCACACCACGAAGCCCGAGCAATCGAGATGGCGGGGATCGAGCCGGGGATGGATATCGATATGGAGGTCATCGCGTAAGAAGTCTTGCCAGACCATGCTAAACCCGTATATCTGACCAATTTTAGAGTGCGCCGCATGCGAGAGCGCTGTCGTCTTGGCCGCAGTCCAGTTCGTTGGCGACAACGGCCAGCCGTTGCTGACATATTTATCCAAGGGGCTAATGGTTATGTGTAGTAACGCCTCGACGAGAACAAAGGTCCCGTTTTTCTCAATGACCATGGCAGAATGTTCAAACGGGTTCACCGTCGAGACACTAATTCCGGCGTCGATAACCCCGGGTAGGGAGTCTAACGGACGGCTTCTGACCATCAATAGGACATCACCAGGGTGGAGACTGACGGGATCATAGCTCATAGGATGGATCCTCCCCGCGTCGATACATGGGATCTGACACCCATACATCATGCTTTCTCTTAGTGTATCGAGAAGAGCAGGAAGAAGTTCCTCGGGGCTAGGGTAAATTCTTTAGTTTTGGCGTGGCCAAGCGCTTCAAAGCGTCCATCTTGTCGCGGTCTCGGAGATGTGCCCGTTCGATGGCTTGCTGCAACGTCGCGATTGATGTTTCGTAGTCACGGCGATTGACCGGGTAGGGAAATCCGTCTTTACCCCCGTGGGCGAAACTATAGCGGACTGGATCATGAAAGGTTGGGTGCGTTCCGTGAATGATTTCAGCAACCATCGACAGGGCACGGATGGTACTCGCGCCAACCCCGGGGAGTGCCACTAGGGCTTCGAAGGATTCAGGGTGCGCTTCGTAGGTGTTTTGCAAGATGGCGTCGATGTGTCGGGAAGAGGGAATTGCGTGGAAGCGGGGGAGTAACAAATCGCGATGCCCATCGGGGTGCTCTTCCAGGTTGCGCAGCCGTGTCAGCACCTCCTCGGGATGTTGCGACAATTCGAGAGACGCGTCTTGCAAGGGCCAATTGGGGGTTTCCGTGAGATCAAACACATCAGCCGTCACGGCGCCTACTACGCCGTGATGAGGCGTTCGGGTGAAGGTGTCGGGGGCTCGGTCGAGCCAGTGGTATCGTCGTGCCATCCGATTTTGGTCGTTTAGACCTTGTTGGATAACAGCCCAATGCCCTCTGTTGTCGAACAGCATGACGTGATGGTAGAGTTGGTAGCCGTCCTGTACTGCGGCACTATCGACTTTGGCGGCCATCTTGCTGGCGTAAATTAAGGCGGTCGATGTGTCGGCCAGGGCAAAGCGCGAACCTTTATCCGTGATTTCATCGGGGGTCTTGCGCGAAGCCCGTCCTTTTCCTCCGGCCACATAAAACCCGAGTTCGTGCTCTTTGGCTGCCAACCCTTCTTTGAGCGCCCCCAGCACCACGGTGGTAAGTCCTGAAGAATGCCAGTCGAAACCCAGGGCCGAACCAAACGCTTGAAACCAGACCGGGTCACTAAAACGCTGCAACACATCGAACGCGCTATATTCCAGAATCATGGCTTCGACAATGGCGGCACTGAGTTCTTTCATTTTGGCAAACAACCATGGAGGGCAATGTCCGCCATGCAGGGGCGATGTGGCACTTCCGGTTTTGTGCATGCAAGTCCTCGTTCCTCTCACCTTGGCCAAAGTTGCCTGGGTATTCTATCATAAGAAGCCATACGCAGTAGAAGACGGGGCGGCGTGCTACGATGGATGAACATTCTACCCAATGGGGTCGGGTGCTCGGCGAAAAATTCTTTCAACGAGACACGGAGTCTCTGGCGCGAGCCTTACTGGGCACAGTATTGGTGCATGAGACTAAAGAGGGTACCAGCGCGGGGCGCGTGGTCGAAGTGGAAATGTATCGCGGGGTAAAAGATCGCGCGGCCCATAGCCATAGCGGCGTGCCCACGGCGCGAACCCAAGTAATGTTTGGGGCCCCTGGGCACGCCTATGTCTACTTTATCTATGGTATGCACTACTGTCTTAACGTGGTGGCTGCTGCCGAGGGAGTAGGTGAGGCGATCTTATTAAGGGCGCTTGAACCGCTGGCTGGCCTGGAGTTGATGACGGCACGTCGACATCTCACATGGCCGTTACCCACCGGCTCGCTTAGGACTCTCACTAACGGTCCTGGTAAGCTTGCCCAAGCTCTCGCGATTGCAAAAGAACAGTATGGATGGTCTTTATGGAAGCCGCCCTTATACTTTTATACCGGCACAAGCCCTCTGCTTCCGGAAGAGATAGCAGAGGGCCCCCGTGTCAATGTGGGATACGCGGGTGAGGCGGCCCAGTATCCGTGGCGATTTTGGATCCGAGGTAACGCCTTTGTATCGCGCCCCTAGCTAGGAGGCCCATCAAGAATCTCTCCTTATCCTCGCTTGGCTTCAGACAAGCCCCAAGAAAGAAATTTCGTCTCGTACTCGTCAGCGTGCTTGTGAGATTATTCAAGAACATCTTTCCCCAGAGGACGAACTGGTGCAAGACTTACTGACCGTGTTTTCAGCCCGATTGTATGGACTGCGGAACTATCGCAAGAAGGCGCTACATGCCGACACTAGCGCACACGATCCGACTGGATCCGACAGCGAATCAGATCCGGTACTTTAAGCAAGTGGCGGGGACCACCTTACCTGAAGACGCCTGCGGACGAAGCGTTAAAGCGGATCAATAAGGTGGTCTGGCGGTACGCCGGACTGACGGATGCACCCGTAGAAATTGTATCGGTGACTGAATCCTCTCAAGAAGGGATGCCCCGCGATAACTTAGCTGTATTAGACGCCTTGGGCGCGACCGATGCCATCGAGTCGGCGTTAAGCGATCTCGCGCTGGCTGAAGGCTGGACAGTCACGTGGCTCCCGGACCCACTAGGACGCCTCGATGCTATTGGACACGCGGTCATCTCGATCGATGACGGTTGACTCCTCATTCCTTACGTTGCTGTGAGTCTAGGCATGGGATGGGAACAACTAGACTTGGGCACCGTCACCATCGTTCCCATGCCGGCACTGTTTGCGCCCTTGCCACCGCCTGCAAAGGTATCACGCAGGCGCTCACCGTATGCCTCGAATCCGCGTTGGAAAATCCGACGCAGGAACCCGCCCCTAATCCCACGAAAGGGGTGGCATAATTGTGATAGATTCCCCGCAGATAGTCGTATGTGACGACGATCAAGCCCAGGCTCCGCATGTCAGTTTATGGCTATTTAAGGATTTAAGACAAGAACTTATCGACTAATAGTCAGAATATTCCGCAAAGGATTGCCGCCGTCTGTGTCGAATAGCCTATAGATGATGAACACACCGATGACCGCGAACGTCCCGGCGACGAAAAATCCGGACTA
>JAJYPK010000005.1 GCA_021795465.1 Bacillota bacterium | reverse complement strand
CCGTTCACCAAGGAGGCATCGATCATGAACCGAGCCCGTATTGTCATTGCTGGCACCCATAGTGGATCTGGAAAAACCACCGTGACTTTGGGGGTCATGGCTGCACTACGACGTCGGGGTTTAAGGGTCCAGGGGTTTAAGGTGGGTCCAGACTACATTGACCCCAGTTATCACACGGCCGTGACCGGTCGGCCGTCGCGAAATCTCGACACCTGGATGATGTCGGTCGAGGCCATCCGAGAACTTTTTGATCGAGGGAGTGAAGGGGTAGACATCGCAGTAATCGAAGGCGTCATGGGATTGTATGACGGAATAGAACCACTCTCAAATCGTGGCAGTACGGCGGAAATGAGCCGATTGTTCGAAGCGCCTGTCGTTTTAGTGGTTGATGTCGCCAGTATGGCACGAAGCGTGGCCGCAGTTGTACTAGGGTTTCAATCTTTAGACCCTCGTGTGAATATCGCGGGTATCATTGCGAATCGTGTGGGCAGCAAAGGCCATTTCGAATTAGTCCAAGCGGCAGTGGAACAAGTCTGTGGCATTCCTACGTTGGGCTATCTCACCAAACAGGATTCGTTGCACCTACCGGAACGTCATTTGGGTCTGATTCCCGCTCTAGAGCGTGGTGAGCTTTTCGGCCTATTCGACACCCTGGCAAAGACCATTCCAGGGACAGTAGATCTTGAACGGATCCTGCAGTTAGCCCAGTCCGCGCCAGCCTGGATTACTCCAACCCCGATCTTATTTGTGGACTCCCACCGCAAGACGAGCATGGCGACCATTGCTATCGCCCGTGACAGTGCCTTTAACTTTTACTACCCGGAAAACCTGGAGTTGTTAGAATGGTATGGGGCTCATCTTGTAGAATTCCGACCCCTCGATGGCGATCCGATTCCCAATGACGCCGACGGCGTCTATATCGGCGGAGGGTTTCCAGAGGAATTTGCTGCCATCCTCAGTCAGCGTGAAGACGTCAAATCGAGTCTGCGTCAGGCCGTAGAAGACGGAATGCCGGTGTTTGCGGAATGCGGCGGCCTGATGTATTTAAGTGAAGTACTTACGAATAAGGAAGGAGAATCTTACCCGATGGCTGGGGTCATTGCGGCCACGGTATCGATGCAATCTCATGTGGCGGCTTTGGGATATCGAGAAGTGACGGCGCGGCAAGATACGCTCCTATTATCTGAGGGGGAACGTGCCCGCGGCCATGAGTTCCACTATTCGACGATCACGTACCCGCCATCGGAGAACTGGCCGTATGCCTATGAAGCCATTGGGATGCGCGGCAGTAAACTTGAGGGGTATGCCCAAGGTAATGTGTTAGCAGGGTATACGCACTTGCATTTTGCCTCTAATCCAAACATGGCGCAGCGTTTTATTCGTGCGTGTAGGGCATATCGACAGCGTCAGCCAAACAGGGCATGAGGCAAAGACTAGTCTGCTGCGGACGACGTCATCTGTGAACTTTTGATCGAGATGGGTCTGGTCTACTTGGGCCATTCCCACTAAGGTATTCGCTGGGATTTTTATACACTGAGAGTAGGCGTTAAGGTAGGGTGTTGTGAATGGCACGGATAACCCGATCAAACACGTGGTCTGGACCGAACCGAGCAATAATATCATCACGCATTTTTTGAGCATCCCAGGACAATGGAGGACCGTCTAGGGTGCGAGCGAGATTAGCTGTTAAGTCTTTTATATCGCCCGGGGGGCTCAACCACCCATTTTTTCCTGGAATAACAATATCTCCAGGCCCCGTGGGACAGTCGGTGGCAACCACCGGAATGCCCCGGGCCAGCGATTCCAAGAGAGCCATCGGAAAACCTTCGAAATCGGAGCTTAAGCAGAGATAACGCGGGTGTAGACCGTCCCAAGGGTTAGGCTTCCATAGGGTCCAGGTAATGCGGTCACTGACTTTAAGTTGATGAGCCAGGTCTTGTAGCATATCTCGATCGGGTCCGTCGCCGACAATGGTGAGATGCCAGGGACGCGGAGTCAGAAGCGCTAGGGCCTGGAATAGCACATCGAGGCGTTTCTGGCGATTGTTAAGACGGCCAATAAAGGCTAAATCAGAAGAAACGGGGGCAGGATTGAGGAGGTCCGGCATGGTGGGTAATGGGTTATAGGTGACCGTCGGCGCTGAACGGGGATGGAGCGCCTGGATCTGATCGCGAATGCCGGTAGAGATCGCTAGATGTCCGTCGGCATCACGTAAATATTCCACATTAGCGAGCCTCTCCAAAGAAAAATGGACCCAGGACAGAACGGCCGGCGGTTTTCCCCGGCGGGCGTTCAAGGCCGCCTTAACGAAGACCGGGTCGGTGGCTAATACCACGTCCACTGGAGATGTTTGCATAAGCCGCCGGATAGCCCAGGTATAAAGCGGTAGTTTGGCCTTGAGTTGGAATCGTCTCCCAGTGCCTTGGTCGATAGGCGCGATGCGATGGGGAAGATTTGATAGCCATTGGCTGTCAATGGGAGAGCCCATGGCCCAGATTTCGAGGCTGTCACCGTGTTCAAAGATTACTTCGGCCAGACTTCGAATGACGGTCTCCATGCCACCTTTGCCCGATAGGCGGCGTACAATCACGGCGATTTTCATATGATAAGTGTTCTCCTTAAGAGATAGCTTAACGCAGATTGGGAATAGATTTCAGCCACATCGCCACCATAAACATGAAGGAGGACGGTGTCGTGGCGCCTATGGCGCAACCCAATAAAATCTATCGGGTAATCGGGGTCAAGACAAAAGGTCCGACACAGGTAAAATCCCACAGGAACTTGAGGTCTAATACCTGGAAAATTCTTTGGGGTCTCAGTAGCCTTAAGCTTACTAGTTTTAGAGGGCACTTAAGGCGCCTAAAATATACAATACCGCTAACATGCTGAGGATGCCGGCCCCGGTGGACAGAATGACTTGCCCCCAAGACACTCGATAAACATGATGGACGGCCCTTAGCACTCCGCCCACCAAAGCCACAAAGGAAATGGCCATTCCTGGAAGCCCTATTAATGTAGCGGTCAGGACGTAGAACACGATAAGGCCGGATAAAACAATCATCTCCGTACGTAGGTCGGTTACGGCGTAATGTTGTCGGCTGTTGGAGGCACGCCCGATGACCCAATCTACAACCCAGGTCATTCCATAGTAAAATAGAAACGCGAGGAACAACGTATTGATGACCGCAGTCAAGATTAAAAGAAAGTGGAATCCGTCAAAGATTACGAGGGCGATGGCGCGTAAAATTCCAGCACCCAACGCGTTACTCCATAACATCCGTTCAGTCCAGACTTGGCGCCCGGATAGTTGTAAAGGATTTCGCAGCATGCGTCTCCAATATAGGACCAAATCGTCCCATTCGTGGGGGCGCCTCGAATTCTTAGAGTGTTGCTGTCGCGACTGCCGTCGACGCCGTTGTTTATCACGAAAGGAAATCAATTTTTTGGACATGGTGCGCCTCCCCAGAATCCATCATACCAAATTATACCGGGCAAGGGGAGCCTTCACCAGTCTAGGTCTGGCCAGGGCGACAACCGTCAGTTACAATCAGGTCGGTGGTATCATAGCACATTGCTCCATTGAAAAGAGGCGATTTGTCCGTGTCATTAGCATTTTTTAAGGGGCGCTTTATTCCGTTGGAAGAGGCTACGGTGTCCATTGCGGCGCATGCGCTCAACTATGGAACCGGTTGCTTTGAAGGAATACGAGGGTATTATAATGCCGATCACAATACCCTGTACGTGATTAAATTGCAAGAGCACTTCGAACGCTTCATGCGTTCGTGTCGGATTATGCGTATTGATCCCGGATATTCCGTCGGTGAACTCTGTGATGCGACTTTGCACATTCTCAAAGAAAATGCCACACCCAGTGATGTTTACATCCGCCCCTTGGCGTTTAAAGCCGATCCGGTAATTAAAGTTACATTAGATGGCATCGGTGACGCTACGGGCATTTTTACCGTACCTTTGGGCGACTATTTACCAACGAACGGGATACATGTCATGGTGAGCGCTTGGCGTCGCGTGGAGGACAACGCCATACCCACGCGGGCGAAGATTACAGGATCATACGTGAACACGGCATTGGCCGTAGCGGATGCTCACTTGGGGGGCTTTGATGACGCGATTTTTCTTAGTGAGGACGGCCACGTGGCCGAAGGTAGTGCCGCCAATTTGTTTTTGGTCCGCGATGGTGTCTTAGTGACAACCCCAGGAACGGAGAACATACTGGAGGGCATCACGCGGAATGCGGTCATGCAATTGGCCGCTGATCTAGAAATAGCGACTCAAGTGCGAACTATTGATCGGACAGAACTTTATGTGGCCGATGAGTTGTTCTTGGTAGGAACTGGGGTCCAAGTGGCACCGATTTCACGTATTGACCACCGAACGGTGGGGGTAGGCGGGGTAGGTCCTGTCACCTCCCAATTACAAAATCGATATTTTGAGGCGACCCGTGGTATGCTGCCGCGGTATCGAAATTGGTTAACAGCTGTCGAATATTAGACGGTACGGAAGGGATGGATACCGATGGATGATGCTGAACTCAAAAAACTAACCAAATCGCAACAAACGGTCGCCGTGGTGGGCTTATCACCGAATCCGGATCGTGATAGCCATCGAGTGGCGCACTACCTTCAGGAACATGGGTTTCACGTGATCCCGGTGCGACCGGGGGTCGACGAAATCTTAGGTGAGAAGGCCTATCCACGTCTGGAGGATGTGCCGGACCACGTTGACATTGTGGATGTCTTTCGAAAAGCGGAGGACACGCCTGCGGTAGCAGAATCAGCGGTCCGGATTGGAGCCGGGACACTATGGCTTCAACTCGGTATCGAAAATGAAGTGACGGCCTCAATAGCGGCCGCTGGGGGCTTAAACGTGGTTCAAAATCGCTGCATTAAAATTGAACATCAGCGTCTTTGGACGTCACCGAGCGAAGGCGGCCAGGGTCATGGCTAAAACCCAAGGGCAGAAAGTGGTTGAGCAATTTCTCCAGGCGCTTCAAGACGCGGGATACGTGGACGAGGTGGTACATGTGGCGGACTCCTGGTGTTTGCAATCGCAACGTGATGGGCAGAAGGGTTTACGCTGGGTTGTGCGCACACTCAAAAGCGGTGTCTATCTTGGCGCTCAAATTAATAAGGGTCTCGACCGGAGTGCATTAGGATACAGTCCGGCCACCAAGTTGGTGATGAACGACACCTGGCTTTGGATGACCACAATGCCGGAATTGATCGATCGCATCGAAGACTGGCCCGATGCTGAGGTTCATCTCAAACTGGCTAACGGGATGGAGCCGGGTTTCGTACCCGATACGAGCGACTACCGCCATGAGTTTACCTGGAAGGTTCAACAAGGACGCCTAGCTCTGGTCCGCCCGGTGTACGATGCGTCGGCCGCAGGCGCCATAGCGGAGGAATCGACATTAGCGTCGGTCATTGAGCACTTAGGGTCCCTGCCCGAATATCGTTGGCTCTGGGCGCGTTTAGAATGGGGACACCAGGTTGGCACCGAAGCGTCCTCTATTGAAGCGGCGATTCATGACGTGATTACACGTTTTGGTGCGGTGCGATCCAACCAATTCTCAGGGAGGGCCTAGAGATGGCTAAAGAAAGCTCATTTGACATCGTCTCGAGTCCTGACGTGTCAGAATTGCAAAATGCGTTGGACCAAACCCGTCGGGAGGCTGCTACCCGCTATGATTTTAGGGGTCAAGAGGTGACGATTACCTGGGATGCGTCTCGGTGGGTAATTACCTTGGATGCGCCTAGCGGGATGGTGATGGATGCTTTAAGCACCGTGTTAGCTGACAAAATGGCCAAACGTGGGGTGGCTTTGAGGTTTTTTGAATTTGGCAAGCCGGAGCTCCATGGGATGGAACGAGCGACACGACCGGTCACGGTGAAAAACGGCATTGAAACGGCAAAAGCCAAAGAAATTCAAAAAGCGATTCGGGCACTTGGAGAAAAGGTGGATGTGCAGATTCAGGGGGACGCGCTCCGGGTGGCATCGAAAAACAAGGATGACCTACAAAAGGTGATTCAATGGCTTAAAAGCCAAGATTTCGGGATTGAATTAGCCTTTACTAACTACCGCTAGGCATCTCAATTGAGGAGGGCGAGGATGGCGTTACAAACATCAAAGCCGAACACAATAAAACGCGATCTGCGTCGTCCTGTTGAACCTTGGCGAACTTGGATTGTACTCGGCACTATCGAAGTGTTAGCTTGGTGTCTGAGGTGGATTGGGTATGCACGGTACCCGCATTTGATCTATGACGAATATTACTATGTCCCGGCGGCCGATGTCCTGCTCGGTCGTCGGAGCCCCGTCCATATCGCCCATATGGTTCCCGGCATCGACCCCAATCTTCTTTCACACCCTCCACTCGCCAAGGAACTCATTGCCCTATCAATCTTATGGTTTGGTAATCATCCATGGGTTTGGCGACTGCCGGGTGAAGTGTTCGCACTCGTAGTACCCATTGTTATCTATTTCTTAGTCCAGCATATGTTCCATTCGCGCCTGGCAGCTGAAGTTGCAGCTCTTCTGTCCGCCTTTGACGGCCTCATGATAAGTATCAGCCGGGTGGCGTTACCCGATTCTACCGCATTTCCCTTTGTGATGATAAATCTTTTGGGTCTTTGGGTCCTAGTGGCGCGATTACGTCAAGGACGATCGACTTCCTATTTTTGGTGGGCTCTCTGGGGAGTGAGCTTGGGCCTCGGCTTAGCCACTAAATGGATCGGTGCCCAAACTATCTTGGCGAGTTGGATATTCTTAGGACTAAACTATCGACTCTTTTTGCGCATGCACCGACGATGGTTCTATTATCTTCTAACTGTCACCTGGATCCCGCTAGGTTCGTACTTCTTAACCTATTTCTATGCGTTTTCCAGTGGATTCCACCAAACCTGGCTGCCCCATAATGTATTCTTTGCTTTTGGGAAACTGCAATACTTGATGTTTAAGGCCATGTGGAAACTGACGTTTTATCATCCGTGGTCGTCCAATGCCTGGTCGTGGATGCTGTTGCCGCGCCCCACGGCATTCTTGATCATCAAACAAGCCGGTCACATGATACGTGTGATGGCATTTTCGAATCCGGTCGTGATTTGGCTCGGATTCATCGCTTTAGTGGTTGGGACCTGGCGATTGGGTTGGGTTCGGAACCAAAATCGCTGGGCATGGATATTTTTAGATGTATGGTGGGTGGCTTTTTACGCTACTTGGCTTTTGACCCCGCGCTCCAAATTCACTTATTATCTGTTGTCTGCGATGCCGGCTTTTATTATTGCGGCCAGTGCGCTATGGGTACATTTGTGGGAGCATCGTCGTCGTGGGGCGCGAATCGTGGCCTGGGGCGGGGCGTTCGTGGTTGCCTTAACGACCGTTTATTTGGTTCCACTGTGGGTGGGGTTTCCAACCCCAGTAGGCTTTTATCGGAATCTGGCATGGCCCCCGAGTTGGGATGCTCGTCCTAAACCGACGAATCTCGCTGTGCCCCGGTATAGCGGACCAACGACCATTCCACTGGCCCCCATTCAGGCCACGGTCTCGCGCCCGCCGGTGCAATTGATCGATTGGACCGAGTTGGGACTAACCGGGTCACACAATGTGGTGTTGCCGAGTATCACGGGGATGATGTCCGCCTACGCACAGCATTTTCACGGGGCAATCGTGGATCAACCAAGCGTCGTGGGACACCACATCTATTTTGGCACCAATGGTAATCGGGTAGTGGCATGGAGTCTGAAAAGTCGCCGTATGCTGTGGCAGGACACTGTGCCCAACATGGTCATGACTACGCCCCTTGAAAGTGGCTCTCAGATTTTTATTGGGCTCGGTAATAATGCCTTTCGGTCGTACAATGCCGTGCATGGGTGGATTCGGGGCGTCGGGACCAACGGGATCATGAGCATCAATCGAATTACGGGTAAGGAACTATGGTTTCACAGAACTAACGGGGAAGATATGGCGACGCCCGTTATTTGGCATAATGTGTTGTATGAGGTCACTGGTGGCGGACACTTGGATGCGTTGAATCTGAGGACGGGACATTTGTTATGGCAGAGGACCTTATCAGGCTTTGATAGTATGTCGAGCCCGGTCGTGGTGGGTCATGAGCTCGTCGTGGCCACCAACGTCTATCACAGTGCGTATCCGGCTTCTAGCTCTACGGTGTGGGCGGTGAACCTACGGACCCATCAGGTGTCATGGTCTAGAAACCTACCGGTGAAAAGCGGATTATCCGATTGCAGTGCGGCGACAAACGGTACATCGATTTTCATCGCGGGTGCGCCTGCCGTGACCACCACCAAGTCACACCAGACGCGCATCAGCAACGAGCTTTTTGCATTAGACGTCAAGTCGGGTCGGGTACAGTGGCATGTTGGGCTAGGAAGTGGCATGATGCCCATAGACGTGGAAGAAGAGGGGATACCGATGGTGGCTTCCGGCGTTGTCTATATTGGAAGTCCTGCGGCTCATGCTGTGGTGGCCGTCAATGTCGTGAGCGGACGAATCCTATGGCGAAGCCGCGTAGGAACCGGTGTCACGGCAAGTCCGATCGACCTGGGCCAGGCACTATGGGTGGCCGGGAGTAATGGTTCCTTGATTGAACTGTCACGTGCCAATGGACAACACTTGGCTACCGTTTCTACGAGATTAGGACCATTTGGACCTTCTGCGCCGTTGGTGATCGGACACAATTTGGTAGTGGGTAGCCTCAAGGGATGGCTGGGAATTTTTGCGTTGCGTGGACATTAATGGGGGGGACGATCACGATGTTGCCGAAAAAATGGGAGACTCTAGAGCGCCAACGACCTATGTTGCGCTGGGTTAAATGGGGTGGAATTCTCGGGGCGCTGCTTACGGTAGGCGGGGTTGTGGGATTTGGTAACATTCCTCTGGGCCTTTTGCTCCTGGTGGGTAGTGGAGTTTGGGGGTACCGTATTCTAAATCGCTAGTTCGCATACCTGGCTTGGAGGGCGTCGGCGGTACGCAGCCAATTTTGGGTAAGGATTTCTTGGGCACGCGGAATGTTGTGTTGCACGAGTGCCTCCAAAATCATACGATGTTCGGTAGAAGAATTTGTGCCAAGTGGTTGCAGCTCGGAAAAATAACGATGTTCGTAGCGAGCAGCGGTCATTTTAAGTGGGGATAACGCTTGTTGGCAAAAGCGGTTGCCATCACCAGCCACCAAACGGTTATGAAAGGCTTGATCGCGTTCAAGAATGGCTCGGACATCTTTTTGGTCCAACGCTTGTTGAAATCGATGGTTCAGTGTATAGAGTTCTTCAATGGTCTCTGGTCGAACAGGGTCCATTGTTGTTTCAAGGCCCAAAGCTTCGAGACGTGCGATGGTCTTATATAAAGGGACAATATCTTTTTGCTGTAGGGGACTCACACGAGTGGCTCGGTTAGGTGTGGTTTCGATGAAGCCGATGGCCTCAAGGATTTGGAAAGCCTCCCTAACGGGCATCCTACTGACTCCCAATGATTGTGCAATGTCTTGATCCCGGATTTTCTCCCCATCCACAAGGACCCCTTCAATAATCCACTGGAAAATTGTTTCGGCTGCCCGGGACTTGGCGTTGGGGCTTGGGGCATTTGGCACGACATGGGTGGGAATAGGCATGACGCAATCCCTCCTAAAATCGTTGTGATCCTAACTGATATCCAATATATTGGATATCAGAGGGAAAGTCTAGTGTGAAGCGGGGCTGTTGCAGTGAGGAATGAGCGGATACGAGTAGAAATATGGGGGCCGCTCATGGCGATATTTAGCGCCTGTATGTGGGGATTATCCGGCACCGCAGCGCAGTATTTGTTTCAGCATGGTGGGGTCCAGGCTGGATGGTTGGTCACGGTGCGTATGGGAGTGTCAGGATTTGGGCTCATTGGGTGGGGGATGATACGACGCGGTATCAAGCCTATAATGGGCATCTGGGCCACCCCATATTGGAAGTCTCTTGTGGTCTTTGGTGTAGGGGGATTACTCGGTGTGCAATACACCTATTTAGCCGCCATTCAAGCGGGCAATGCGGCATCCGCAACGCTCTTGCAGTATGTGGGCCCGACGATGGTGACGCTCTGGGTAGCCTTGGCGGTGCGCGTTTGGCCTAGGGGCCGTCAATTGGTGGCCGTAGTACTGACCCTCGGCGGAACCTGGCTGCTCGTGTCTTCAGGTCGTTGGAGTACATTGTCGATACCCCCAATGGCTCTGGTTTTTGGGCTATTATCGGCATTGGCCTTGGCATTTTACACGCTGTATCCTGTCAAATTATTATCGGCTTGGGGAACCCTACCCGTTGTGGGGTGGGGAATGCTAATTGGGGCGTTAGGCGCGGGGTTACGCTGGCCGCCTTGGGATCTGTCCCATTTCCGGGGCGACCTGATGACCTGGGGGCTGATTGGGTTTGTGGTGATCTTCGGAACCTTGTTAAGCTTTTCATTGTATTTAATGAGCCTGTCGCTTATTAGTCCTAGCAAAGCCAGTGTGCTGACGAGTGCGGAGCCATTGGTGGCCGCAGTGGGGTCGGTGGTTTGGCTTCATGTACGGCTGGGAGTGCTTCAGGATATGGGGGCGGCTTTGATTATCTTCGGAGTGGTGTTGTTGGCGCTGACGCCAGGCTTGAGGCGGCAAAGTCTTACAAAGTCGGTGTAGTTTTCAATAACTAGAGGAATGGGTTCCGTGGGTCACAACCCGGTATGGTTGTAAGCGGTATTGAGGTATTGAGCTATTAGAGTCTGACATGGGACGAAAACTTCGTTATAATAGATGCCGTGTTAATGAGAGGCATTGATCCTCCATGACATTAGCCGCCATATGGTGGCTTACCATAGTCCATTGACGCCGAGCTACTAGAGAGAAGTTGGTAGACGGGGGATTTATGGTCCCGAATTGGGGCCTAGGGGCGAATGCAGGGTATTGCAGGGGCGATCTCAGCGTCCTAGTCCGACAACTAACCTCGCAGGCGTGCTGGGAAGGGTAGAATATCCCTCCTTGGTGCGGATTTGTGCATTCGTGCCTAGCACCCCATTCGCTAACGAATAGGTGGTGAAGTATGGCAGGATCGTTACTGAAGTTTGAGAATGTCGGTAAGGTATATCCGGACGGTACGCGTGCCGTCTCGCAGTTTACTCTAGATATTCACCAGGGCGAATTTGTGGTGCTCATTGGGCCTTCGGGATGTGGAAAGACCACCACACTACGGATGGTTAATCGACTTATCGAGCCGAGTTCTGGAACCATTCTTTTAGACGGCCAAGATTTTCGCCAGGTTCGTCCGGTAGAGTTGCGTCGACGGTTGGGCTATGTGATCCAGCGCATCGGATTGATGCCGCACCTGAGTATCGCCGACAACATTACTTTTGTGCCAAAACTGAAAAAGGTGAGTCAAAAAGCCCGTCGCTCTCGGGCCTACGAATTATTGGAGCTAGTGGGTCTGGAACCTAGTGCCTACATGGACCGCTATCCCAACGAGTTGAGCGGGGGTCAACAACAAAGGATTGGCGTTTTGCGAGCCCTCGCTCACGATCCCGACATTATCCTTATGGATGAACCGTTCGGTGCTCTCGATCCATTGATGCGAGAGCAATTGCAGGAGGAAGTTAAACGCCTGCAACGCGCGGTGTCTAAGACCATTATCTTTGTAACCCATGATATGGACGAGGCGTTGACCATGGCGGACCGTATTGTGCTCATGCGTGAGGGTGAAATCGTCCAAGTCGGGACCCCAGAGGAAATGTTGCGACGACCTAAGGACGCGTTCGTGACGCAATTTATTGGGCGGCATCGCATGCTACGGCAAGCCAGTGAGGTCACGGTCGACGAAGTCATGTTGACGCATCCGGTGACAGTTCCCGCCGATTTAGGATTGGCTCGATCACTGGACGCGATGAGAAGACGGCGAGTTGATAGTCTTCTGGTCGTGCAAAGGGATGGCAGTTTTTGTGGGGTGGTACGACTTCCCCTGGTGCAAGACGCCATGAACCTGGGGCGCGAATGTGGGGTAGGGGAATTAGCCGAAACCTGTAAAACCCTCTGTCCGCAAGATCTAGTTCTGGAAGCGATGCACATCATGCTGGAGGGGCAACCGTCTGGCGTGCCGGTTGTAGATGAATCGGCTCACGTAGTGGGATTAGTGACGCGAGGGACCTTGGTAGGGCTTCTCGGTGATGCTTTAAAAAGGGCCCATGAAGCCGAGAGCCCATCTACAGAGACTGCAGATCAATGGGCATAGGGGGTGACCAAATGGTTTTGATTCAACATACGTGGCAATTCTTCTTATCCCACTCCCATCAGGTTGTAAAGGCTACCCTACAGCAATTGTATTTGGTAGGAATCCCCATGGGGTTGGCGGTTATCGTGGCGATTCCGCTTACGATTCTCTCTACGCGGGTCAAGGCTCTTTATGGTCCGGTGATCTGGTTCGCTAACGCCATGCAGACGATTCCAAGCCTAGCCTTATTGGCTTTGATGATCGCAATGGGTATGGGCATCGGGACGGTTCCGGCGGTTGTCGCTCTGTTTTTGTATGCGTTGATGCCGATTGTGCGGAATACATACGTCGGGATTCAGGGCGTAGATGAAGGGGTCAAAGACGCAGCGCGAGGCATGGGGGTTACGACCTGGCAGTTGCTTCTCATCGTGGAACTGCCCCTGGCGCTGCGAGTCATCATTGCCGGGGTACGATCAGCACTGGTGGCTACGGTCGGGTTTGCCACCTTGGCGGCTCTGATAGGGGCTGGTGGCCTGGGAAACTTGATTATGGAAGGAATGGGTATGGCGAGTAATTCTATCGTCTTGGCCGGAACGATTCCGGCTATCATTCTGGCTTTTCTTGCCGATGGCGTCATGGGTAGAGTAGAAAAGGCTTTGACACCACGCGGACTAAGAGTTTAGGAGGCGTCAATGAAGAAAGCGATACGACTCGGAATGGCTGTAAGTGTGGTTGGGTTGTCCGCAGTGCTTGCTGGATGTGGGAGTACCGCAAGTGGGGCGAAAGTCACGCATATTACATTAGCCGCTCAAGACTTTGCAGAGCCACGGATTGATGAGTGGATTGTGAAGGACTTGATTCAAGCTAAAACTCCTCTAAAGGTCTCGATCCGCTATACGACCGGGGCGTCTGGACTCCTACACACCTTGATGAAGCAAAATTCCATCCAAGGATACGTGGGGTATGATGGTACCGAGTTTACAGGGCCTCTGGGCCAATCGTATACGGGGAAGTGGAAAGGGCATCCGAACCAGGTTTCGGCGTACGTGGTGAATCAGGAAATGAAGCGATGGGGATTTTGGGTGTCGCCATCGCTAGGTTATCAGGATACTTACGCTTTGGGTGTCACCCAGGCTACTGCCAAGAAGTATCATTTGACTACCGACTCATCGGTGGTTCCGTACGCCAGTCATTGGGTCATAGCGACGGATCCAACATTTCAACAGCGTAAAGGGGATGGCTTTACGGCGTGGACCCACGCGTATGGATTGCATTTCAAGGCGACGCATGCCATGGATTACAGTCTTATGTATGAGGCGTTGGCCAAAGGATCCGTAAACGCCGCCGTCGTTTACTCCACAGATGGCCGTTTGAAGAAATTGCATGAAGTGCCGTTGAAAGATAATAAGCATTTTTTCCCTCCGTATCACGGCATTCTGATCATGAACCACAGCGTGGTGCAGCAGTATCACCTCAATAAGGTATTGGCACCGTTATGGGGACGCATCACCACCAAGGATCAGACTCAAATGAATTACGAGGCGGATGTTTTAAAAGAAAGTCCGCAGACAATCGCGAAGCAGTTTCTAAAAAAACAGGGACTTCTTAAATAGCGAGCAGAGGGGGCCAGACCGGCCCCCTTTCATCCAACGTGGCTTTTTCAGTGGTGGGATGTTATGTTGACTCGCCACGGGAGGTGTGACCCAGCCCCCCGGCCGCACACATTTCACTGCCACGATCTATTCCTTCGACAAAATGCGACAATTCTTTGCAGGTGATTCGTGTGCCTGCAATTGTGTTCGTTGGAGTGAGAACCACCAAAAAAATATCGATGGTTCCAAAGGCCCCTTGTTTCTAGACATCTAGATGTAGTAGGTTATAATTATCCTTGTACAAGATGATGGGGGATTGATCCATGAGATGTCCTATTTGCCAATACCCGGACAGTAAAGTCTTGGACTCGCGACCCGCCCACGATGGGCAGGAGATTCGTCGTCGTCGGGAGTGCTTGGCGTGTCGTCAACGGTTTACGTCGTATGAACGCGTTGAAGACGTGCCGTTGTGGATTGTTAAAAAGGATAGCCAGCGGGAAGCTTTTGACCGTGGTAAAATTCTTCGCGGCATTCTTACTGCCTGTGAAAAACGACCGATTGCGCTCGATGAAGTGGAACGTATGGTGGATGACATCGAACGTGCTCTAAGAGATGGGCATCCCAGCGAAGTTTCCACCCGTCAAATTGGGGAGCTAGTCATGGATCGATTAAGGCAGATGGACGAGGTGGCATATGTACGCTTTGCTTCGGTGTACCGACAATTCACAGATATCGAGGGATTTCGCCAGGAACTCGAACGCCTTATTCAATTCTCGCGGAAAGAGTGAAGGGTTGGGACCCCTATCGTGAATCTTTATCTAGAGGAGGATTTATGGAGCGTGATACCGGATTTAGCTCAGAACTGAGTTGGAAAATTTTTCTAGATCGATATACGGTTAAGGATGCATCACGGAGTTTTGTGATTGACGACTTAGTGATCGCCTTAGTGGAGCCACACCCTAAGTGGCCTAAGAAAGATATTGGCGTGGTGCGTGCCCTCTTACCTCTAAATTACCTCTCCATCGAACTGATTACCGGGCCGCAAAAGGGAGAACTCATCGAACGCCGCACGGTGGAATGCGATCGACCAACGGAGACCACGATAAGCGAAGTGGCGACACGGATCGCCCGGGGTGTCGCCAGTGTGGAGTCACCGGAGGTTCGCCCAGATGTTGAAGCCACTTTTGCCCAAGAAATTGCATCGTTGCATTTTGTGCCGGGAGGCAGAATTTGGGCGGGAGCCGGTACCGACCAACAATTGACCTACTTTAATTGTTATGTCATACCGAGCCCTCGCGATAGCCGTGAAGGCATTGTCGAGACGCTTGGTCAAATGATCGAGATCATGAGCCGAGGTGGAGGAGTCGGTATCAATGTATCGTCCCTCCGACCAGCACGGGCAACCGTTCGCGGAGTTAATGGGCGATCCTCCGGGGCAGTATCCTGGATGGATTTATATTCCAGAGCCACCGGTCTGGTAGAGCAAGGTGGCTCTCGGCGGGGTGCCCTTATGCTGCAAATCGAAGATTGGCACCCGGATTTATGGCGCTTTATCGACGTCAAGAAGACACCGGGCATGGTGGAAAATGCCAATATTAGCGTGCGGATTTCCGACGACTTTATGGCTGCCGTAAAGGCCGATGGCGATTGGCACTTGGTTTTTCCCGACACGAGTGATGCGGACTACGACTCTCTGTGGGATGGTAACCTAGAGACTTGGAAACAAGCCGGCAAAGACGTTATAGTCTATGAGACCGTCAAGGCGCGGTCGATTTGGCACGAAATTGTTGAAGGGGCATGGCAGGCCGCCGAACCAGGCATCGTGTTCGATCAGCGTCACGAAAAAGATTCGAATAGTTGGTATTTCAATCCCTTGATTAGCACGAATCCGTGCGCTGAACAACCACTGCCAGCCTGGGGTGTATGTACCTTAGGACATATTAATTTGGCATCCTTTTATGATCCGATTGCGGCAGACGTGGATTGGGTAGCGTTAAAGACCACGGTGCGTATGGGCACGCGATTTCTTGACGACATTGTCGATGCCACTCCGTATTTTTTCGAGCAAAATCGAGAGAATCAAAAAAATGAACGACGAATTGGGCTCGGTACCATGGGGCTCGGCGAACTCTTAATTCGTCTAGGACTTCGCTACGGAAGTCCAGAGTCGATTACCTTCATCGACAAGCTCTACCAATTTATTGCCATTGAGTCCTATGTTTATGACGTGGAGTTGGCGCAAGAGAAGGGGGCATTCCCGGCCTTTGACGCGGAGAAATATCTAGAGAGTGGCTTTATGCAAAGAATGCCAGAGTCCGTGCGCGACAAGATTTTCCAGCATGGTACCCGCAACGTCACCATATTGACCCAAGCCCCAACGGGAACCGTGGGAACCATGGTAGGTACTAGCACGGGAATCGAACCGTTTTATGCACTGACTTATTTCCGGCAGTCGCGTCTAGGATTTGATGAACAATACGTGCCCGTTGCCCAGGAGTGGCGAGATTTACATCCAGATCAGGAACTTCCCGGTTATTTCGTTGGGGCGATGGACCTCACTCCCGAAGAGCACGTCCACGTGCAGGCGGCAATCCAACGCTGGACCGACTCCAGTATTTCGAAGACCGCTAACGCGCCGAGCGACTATACGGTGGAAGATACCGCCAAACTTTACGAGTTGGCCTACGACCTAGGCTGTAAAGGGGTGACCATCTATCGCGACCAAAGTCGTAGTGAGCAAGTCCTACACCTTTCGGGAAACGAGAAGGACAATGCACCAAGCCTTCGAGACCCCATAGAACCCTCTGTGGAAGTCTATCCGGTTCCCTCGACCGTCAATGGACATACGTTTCGCAAGGAGACACCCGCCGGTACAGCGCGGGTGGTCATTAATGAAGTGGACGGGGATCCCTTCGAGGTCTTTATGCTTCTCGGTCGAGCCGGATCTGAAGTGCAGTCATTCATGGAGTCCCTCGGTCGCGTGATAAGCCTGTATCTGCGGTCTCATGGGGATGTTACTGCTCGACGTCGACTCGAATTAGTCGCCGAGCAGTTAAAAGGTATCGGGGGTGCTAACCAAATGGGGTTTGGTCCCGGACGCGTCTTGAGCGTGGTGGACGGCATTGGTCAATTGCTTGAAAGTTACATTCGACGAGAGAACAACGAAGCGGCAGCTACGTTGTCGTTGTCTACAGAGCCTAAGCCGTCGGCGTGGCGTCCCCGGTCGCAACATATGGACCTCTGCCCCCAATGTGATGCACCTACGTTAATCTATGAAGAAGGATGCCAACACTGTAGTTCGTGCGGTTACTCTAAATGTTAGAGGACCACTAAATTAGTTCGCACGAAACTCATCGATATCAGTTGACTTAAAAAGGGATTCCGATACTACACTCGTAGTTTGGGATCCCTCTTATCCTGATGTGGCCGGTAGACCTCGGGGAGAATCGCGTCTCCCCGAGGTTGCTTATTCCCCGGAGTCGCCGACCATGATCAAGGCGGCTATCCGGAACGTGCGTGCGGAACATGGCCAGTGCATGTCATATCCGACAAAGATGGTCCCGGTGTATTATATGAGGGGCACGTATCCTGCAAGGAATACGATCGGCGATCCCGGGGTTGACGGGGCCCCCTATGAAGGAAGTTCGGGCTGGTTAGAAGGGGGTGCTGGGCCACGAGCTCTCGGGTTCAATCGACCGCTACCGGTGATGCTGAAATCGAGAATCACAGACCCTCGACGTCAAGAGCAAACCGAAAGGCTCCCATTTCTCCCATGGGCACGGTCGATGTCGAGCCAATCGCAACACCGGGCTGATATCCGTCAATCCGCTGCTCATGAGGCCCAACTTGTTGAATAATGGCGGGATGCCAGTAAATGGCCCGAACCGTTCCGACCACCGCTGGGGGTGGTTCTGAGTTATGGAGTTCATGCCATACACGACCACGATACTTCACGACAGTGTCACCAGGGTCGGCATCCATGTGTACGAACACACCGACGTGCAAGTGGGCCCAATTGGCGACCGTGGTGATGCCGTCTACGTTGGTCTCTCGGGATTCCCAACGCCAGACAGCCTCGACATCCATGTCGGATATCACGGCAAATCTCGGCGCTTCGTCAGTCGGCGTGGGTGACTCCTTACAGTGAAAATAGATCGGCCATTCCGCACGGTCTCCGGGGTTGATTTCTGGTCCGCAGCACTGGTGTTCCCAATCTGCCATCCAAATAGGAATAATCACTGGCTCTCCTCCATCGCTACCATAATCGGGAAGATATGGGAATCAGCTTATCTCTCCCCCACCCTAGGATACTACCAGCTACGGGTAGTCGAAAGTCTAATTTGTCTGTGTGCTTCACTGCGTCAATGGACCTGTTAATGGGGGCTTTAGCGCCCGAAGCAAGAAGCAGAAATCGATCAAACAACCTGTGTAGTTTTGGGATAGGCCATCCCGATTACCAATATTATGGCCAAAATACCTGTGTAAATAGGTCGCATTACGACACATAACGCCTAAGCTTAGTCTAACTATTTGTTATGGTTTCTGAAAGTCGGCTAAATTAAAGGGTTCTGACTATGGCACAAGTTGCATCCAGGACCCTTCTTGCTGACTGGTCGGGCCTTTCTACCTCCGTGCAGGCATATGGTTGACAGTAATCACAAAAGCGAAGAGATTAAATTCTCGGCTTCTTGATGAGGTGAGTCGAGGCGAGGAAGTAACGGTTGCCAAAGCGGGCAAGCCCATTGCGAGACTAGTCCCGGTAACGATCTCTCGACCTACTCGGACACCGGGATTTCTACGTGGAAAGCTCCGTATTGCCGATGATTTCGATGCACCGTTGCCAGAAGCGGTACTAAGGAGTTTTGAAGGGACCGACGAATGATGCTGCTCGATACTCATATCTACTTATGGTACCTGATCGATTCTCCACGTCTTACGCGGGAGATTTTCGAGCAGATTTCGCAGGCCGCCGAGGTTCTTGTTAGTGCAGCCTCCATTTGGGAAGCTACCTTTTAATCGGTCTAGGGAAACTTGATATCAAGATTTCCGACCTCGTCAGAGGCATCAAGGCCAGCGGATTTTCGGAGTTGCCCGTGAGTGCCGAGGACGCGCGAGGATGGTGGCGATCTTGCCCGCCATTCATAATGATCCGTTTGACCGGATGCTCGTTGCTCAAGCTCTGTCTGGCCCATTTCGCCTACTCACCGCTGACTCGATTATGGCCAAATACTCTGACGTGGTCCAACTGGTGACGTAATACGAAGATCCGATACCTGTCGACAACCTAGCCATCCCGTCCCATTGTGGGCGTTAGTTCATTACTTTGGTGTGTTTCACATATTCACTTACGCCTATAACTTATGGCTATCAGGTTTTTGTACACAAATTGAGCCAGTACCAGCGTCGCTATCATCTAGAGCAACGTGATATCTTCAATGGGGGAACAAGTTGTTGGCGATCGCGTTCCGAATACTTGTGCAGAATCTTCCGGTGTGCTCGATTGCCGACCCAAGTATCGTTGGCATCAAAATCCCGCATATACCTTACTCAATAGCCTAAGACAGGTGTTAGACATAGAGGTCGCCTACTTAATTGACACTTACGCCACCGCATGTGAGGATAGACCTGTCATTGTCAGCTGGGATGGGAATCTGGTGGAAACATGGGATGGATAGTGGATAAACACAATCTTACAGAGATCGGTCGCTGTGATTTAGGTCAGTTCGTTTCCGACAACATTGACGTCTAGCAACCGAGTCATAGATGGAGGCGTACTATGAGATTTCGCGCATGGAAAATTCGCCAACAGCAACGCTGGAACGGACTATCGCTTCGGCAACAGTCGTGGTTGCTCAACGGACTGATCGCCTCGAGTGCGATCTTTACGGGTCTGAGTGCGAGTGCCAGTACGCCTCATTCGACGTTTTGGAGGGGTCTTTTGACGGGCATGGGAGGCGCGGCGACTGGTGGGCTGGCCAGTGCTCGGCTTCGCTTGCTCCGACGTGCCAAGGCAGTCCGACGTTCGGATAACGAGATGCCCCTGTGATAAACGGATTGACGGATTTTCGCTACGCTCTGCAAGTTTTGGGACCCACTGCAGTGCACTCTGACTGTCATCTAATTTCGGTACACCATTTCCTCAATCCTTGCGAGCGTGAATTTAATCGTCAGTTGAACCATTGGGTCTCTTTTGCTTTGGATGCGTAGTATCCCCAGCATTCGAACCCCTGGTAAGCCATGAGAATCCCCTTGGTCAATCTTTGATGGGATGTTCTTGAAGGTTCCCCTGAAATCTGCGAAGACGCGAGTTTATCATTCCATGATATTCGCACGCTTGGCAATAGTCGATCTCCCTCCGTAATTGACAAACATGGGCACACCCCCCTGGTCGCAAACGGTTGGGTCCTCTCTCTTGTCGTGAGGCAGGAACGGATTGCCAGGCTGCTGTCTCTCCTCCCTCGCTACAGCAATCTTAGCGGGGCCACTGAATTCCCGTCTCCGAAAAGGCGTGCATACGGATGGATAGGCAGGAAACAAATTTATCTGGGGCCACCAACACTGGTGGATTTGGATCGCCAAGGGATTTGGCAGGGTGATCAGTTTCTCGCTTTATCGGCGCGGGCCTAGTCTATCAGATCTTTCAGTGTTTGATCCGGCATCCCCAATCACGTGCTCCCGAACCACAACTGTTACAGGTCGGATGGCACGGGGAACTACGGACCTCTAGCGATCTCTTTACCCAAATCTATCACCTGCGTCAGGCCCTCCGAATCGGGTCCGCATCATGCGTAGTTCCTCGTGTCTCGCCGGGCGTAATGCGAGTAACTGGCAAATTGTGTTGTTGACCAAGGATGCGATCGACTACGTGAGCGCTTTGCAGGTCGATATCAACCAGTACACCAGCGGCAATGTGCAGCCACTGGTGACCGCTGATGCACTGGTTGCCGCCCGGTCGACGCAGGACTTCGATATCTGTGTCATTGCGGTCGGTGGACCAGCTTTAACGGCCATTCAAGATGCCTGTAGCACCCTTGGCCTCTCATGCGAATCGTTTAGTGACTTCGCAAGTTGGGAAGCGTCATCCAATTTTGGCTATATCGACGCGGCAGGATCGACGGCCGCGGCGAGCTATTCTGAGGCGAACACGGCCGCCAGTCAAGCGACTGCCGCTGGCTGGTAATCTTGAGACGATTAAGGATGCGGAGACCACGTTCGCCAGGTTCCCACCATGGCGAGCATGGTTTGTAAGTTGGTGGGGCTGGGTGCGCTCCAAAATATTACGGTGTAGGGCTGCTGATACCATGTAAGGGTAGTCCAATATGTCCCCTGCCTCGTCGCGCGAAGCACCAGAACCCCTACTTGCGCTTTTGGTAAGTGGGAAATCTGGATCGTATTGATCATTGTTTGTGCCCATTTTTTCGCAGCAGGACCTTCAATTTCAAATATCCATTGCGCTTGATGCCACAGAACGAAATTTGCTACCATCGTATTACCCACGGTACCTCCTGGATCAGTACCATGGGTATAAAACGTCGCGGCAATGCCAGCTAGGCGCAGTGGTAAGCCGGAACCCAAAGGTTTGATAAACGTTCCCGGAAGAGTCTCTACGGTTCCCGTACGTAATCGACGAGATGAGAGAATACTTTGGGTTACATTCCACGAAGCAATAGATGATTGGACGCGGAGAGCTGCCGAGTCGCGTGTGGTGCCATTTGCTTTGCTTAATTGATTCGGATTGAATTGATTAATCCCCAAGGGTTTGACTGTTTCCCAAAGGGCTACGCTGTAGGCATTAACAACTGGTTGGAGTTGTACGGTGGCCGAATACGGGGCTTTACCGATCAGCGTGGCCGGGCCCTGTAACGCTGATCGGCCGCCTAGACGCTGCATCATCTCTCGATGCTCGGCAACCCATGTTAAGGCCTTAGTGACGACGGATGTCTCTCTTATGGGGTGTGGACCTGGAGTGGCTCCCGTGTGGTTGATCCCGCATCCGGCGAGAATGCTACCTAATAAGACTAAAGGGCTAAGAAGGTATAAGAGTTTTGTCATTTGATGCCGTCCTCCCGGTGATCCCGTGTCATACGTGTAACGTGCCGAAAGTGCGGCACGTTACCACGATCGCTGGTCCAAAGCGAAGGCCTGCCGACGCCACGGCCACCACGAATGCCTGCCAACATCGTGTTGGCGCAATGCCTCACAAATGGTTTGGAGCAATTGCTGATCAGCGATGACCACGGCATTTCTCGAGAGCCACCACTAGGGTACGACAGATCCTCAGTCGTGGGTTGTGACAACGGGACGCCCCTTCGAATGCACGGTATCTGACAGCCCCCGAGACTTCCTTATGGATAAAAGAGCCACGGCCGGGAAGGACGTGCATCCCGCGCTATCACACCCATCCCCCCACATGGTGTCTTCCGGCTGCTGGGCAGCATGGACGGCAGGATCAGACCGGTGCCATCGGATCATATCAGTTGACCGTGGGTACGAAGAAGTTTCCCGTAGGGGTCCTCCCTTATGTGGCACACCGGTCGCATGCGATGCCCGCGTCGATTTATATTGCCGCCGAGGGCGGCCGTTGGTGGCTCTCGTTTGCGTCAGAAGATCCGGATGTGACGATGCCGGGACGCGATGCCGACGCCACCACAGAGCAGATCGCCGAGGACCTGCGACATTTGTCTCCCAATCAATTTTCTGAGCGCACGCTCGGTGGGGCCGGGGCGTAGCCTTTGATGACCTCCAACGGCCAAGTCTGTGATCTCCAGTCCGTGCAGAAAAAACGGATCAAGAAGACACGCCGCCAACGCAAGCGCTGGCAACGACGGGGAACACGCCGAAAACAAGGGCCGCATAATCAAAAGAAAACCTATCGCAAGGCGGCCGCAATACGAGGTGGTCCATGGACGGCAAGAGTATGCGCACCAGACCAGCCATGCTCTTGTGATCGACGCGGCGTATGATCTGTATGCGTTTGAGGGTTTACAAATCAAAAATATGACCAAACGGCCGAAGGCGAAGAAAGACGCCCCAGGTCATTTTCTGCTCAACGGGGCGAAAGCCAAAGCGGGCCTCAATCGGGCCATCTTGTCGTGGGCATGGGGACAGGTGGTCCCCTTCACCTGCTATAAAGCCTGGCGACAGGCCAAGCTCGTCATTATGGTGCCGTTCGCAACGAGTGCGCAGGAATGTGCCGTGTGCACATTTATTTCCCCGGACAATCGGCTGATCCAAGCCGAATTTGTCTGTCAATGCTGCGGGCCCTTGATAATGCGGACCACAATGCAGCCGTGGGGATCGCCATGTCCGGGATCAAAGAGCTTCTTTTCGGCGATGCGCTCACGAAACCGCACAAAACTACGCGGATATTTCCACGCAAACACCGCGAGGTCTGTCAGAAACTAGGGCCGGAACGGTCCGAAGTCACGCCTGGGGAGACCGATATCAGACATGCGAAGCTTACGGCTCCCACGCACCAGTCGCGGAACCAGGAACCTCTCGGAGTGATCCCAGAAACCCCCACCTAAGTCCTCGCGGTACTTGCGTGGACAACCCAGCAGGCGAGCTATACAGCGAGCACTGGTGGTTAGGTGGCGGGAGAGTTCATTATGCTACTCAAGCTGGAAAGACGATCCGATACCTGTCTGGAACCTAAATTATTTGGGCGTTCTAGCCCTCATCATGTGATCGATGCAAGTGAAAACCCCCGCCCAACTGGGGCAGGGGTTTTAGATTCTGGAAACTAGGCCATTCCGTTCAGTACGGTCTGAAGAATGCCTCCGTTGTGATAGTAATCGACATCGATCGGGGTGTCGAGGCGTGCCAACACCGAGAAGCGGTCGGTGGTTCCGTCAGCGCGGGTAACCGTGACCGTCAGTTCTTGACCCGGTTGGATATCCTGGGGGATGTTAATGTCGACTAGTTCGTCGCCACACAGATTGTGGTTGTGCCATCCGTCTCCCTCCACAAATTGTAACGGGAGAACGCCCATGCCCACCAAATTCGAGCGGTGTATACGTTCGAAGCTTTCGGCAATCACCGCCTTAACACCCAAGAGTGCGGTTCCTTTTGCAGCCCAGTCTCGTGAACTGCCGGTGCCATATTCCTTGCCGGCCATGATTACCAACGGTGTTTGCTCGGATTGATATTGCATGGACGCATCGTAGATGGTGGCCTCAGCCTTATCGGGATAGTGGTAGGTGTAGCCACCTTCTTTCCCATCGAGCATTTGGTTCCGGATCCGGATGTTAGCGAAAGTGCCCCGCATCATGACCTCATGGTTGCCACGCCGGGCTCCATAGGAGTTAAAGTCTTGGGGTTCGATGCCGTGTGCACGCAAGTATTGCGCGGCTGGACTCGCACTCGCAATACTGCCTGCGGGAGAGATGTGGTCGGTGGTGACCGAGTCTCCGAGCAAGAGAAGGATTCTGCCGTGATGAATCGAGGACGTGGTAGAGGCCGTCGAGTGTAAGAAGAACGGAGGCTCTTGGATATAAGTGGAGCTTTGATCCCATGCATAGAGTTCCCCTGGCGGCACGGAGAGGTCATTCCATAGCTTGTTATCAGAAAACACCGTCGCGTATTCATCTGCAAACAAATCCGGTGTGAGGGCCTGGGTCATGGCGTTTTGAACCTCTTCCGCCGATGGCCAGAGGTCTTTGAGATACACGGACCGTCCATCCCGATCGGTCCCCAGAGGGTCTTGGTTGAGGTCAATGTCTACCGAGCCGGCCAATGCATATGCCACCACGAGCGGTGGCGAGGCTAGGTAATTAGCTTTGACGAGCGGGTGAATGCGACCCTCGAAATTGCGGTTCCCTGAAAGAACAGCAGCGACCGTTAGGTCTTCTTGGGTTATCGCATCCGAGACTTGGTCAGGGAGGGGACCGCTATTGCCAATACAGGTGGTGCATCCGTATCCGACGACATTGAATCCCAGGTCTTGCAGGGGCTCTAATAGGCCGGCTTTCTTTAAGTAGGCGGTGACCACGCGAGAACCCGGAGCGAGGCTGGTTTTCACATAGGGTTCCGGTTTCAAGCCCCGGGCCACGGCCTTTTGGGCAATGAGTCCCGCACCGATCATGACGCTAGGATTTGAGGTATTAGTGCAACTTGTAATCGCAGCAATGACGACCGATCCTTGCCGCAGCGTAGTGGTTTTTTCTTCCATCGTGACCAGAGCCGAGCGATCGAGCGCTTCTGCACTCAAGCCAAAACCTCGGTCCGCGACAGGTGCCTTAAGGGAGGCATGGAATGTTGGTTGCATCAGAGACAGGGGCACTCGGTCTTGCGGACGCTTTGGTCCAGCCAAGCTGGGTTCCACGGTGGCAAGGTCGAGCTCTAGTCCATCCGAAAATATGGGCTCGGGATCATGGTCCGTCCTAAACAGTCCCTGGGCTTTACAATACCATTCGACGAGGCGCACATGCTCTTCCGAACGCGAGGTTTGCCGTAGGTAACGGAGGGTTTCTTCGTCAACCGGAAAAAATCCCATGGTCGCACCATATTCCGGAGCCATATTTGCTACGGTGGCCCGATCGGCGAGACTCATTTGACTTATGCCCGATCCATAAAACTCGACGAATTTTCCCACTACGCCTTTTTTTCGTAGCAATTGGGTGATGGTTAAGGCAAGATCGGTCGCAGTAGAGCCTACGGGTAATTGTCCAGTCAGGCGCATCCCGACCACTTCCGGGGTCACGAAATACAACGGTTGGCCGAGCATATTAGCTTCGGCCTCAATCCCACCCACACCCCAGCCTAAGACGCCCAGACCGTTTATCATGGTGGTGTGGGAATCCGTGCCGACCACGGAATCGGGAAACACTAAATCGTGGCCAGTGGAATCGGTGCGCGTGGACACCACGTTCGCGAGGTATTCCAGATTGACCTGATGCACGATCCCGGTACCGGGGGGGACGACTCGAAAGTTTTGAAATGAACGCTGGGCCCAATTGAGCAACCGATAACGCTCAATATTGCGTTCAAATTCGCGGTCAATATTGAACTGTAAGGCCGACGCTTGGCCAAAGCGGTCGACCTGGACCGAGTGATCGACAACCAAGTCGACCGGAACCAACGGATTAATTTGATGGGGGTCGTGACCCATTCGCTCTAGGCTCGAGCGTAAGGCCGCGAGGTCGACCACGGCGGGGACACCGGTGAAGTCTTGTAAGACCACACGGGCCGGTTTAAAGGGGATTTCGTGTCGGATATCTTGCCGAGGTTGCCACGCAGCTAATCGACGGATATCAGATTCTGTGATTTGGTAGTTATCAAATTGACGCAGTACAGCTTCCAGTAAAATCTTGATCGAGATGGGAAGTCGGTCAATAGAAGTTTTGAGATTCTCCTCCAAGGATGCCAGACGATAGTATGTGATGGGCCGTCCTTCAAATACGGCATCCGTTCGAGCGCTAAACGGGTCTTTCATGGATTCTTTCAAGCTAGTCACCTCATTTCCCGAGTCAAACACGACAACCACTTTATTTTAATCTACTTTCGCCAATTGTTCGATGCCTGGGTTACATCGGGGCGGGCAATGCTATAATCGTCGGATGAGAGTCAGCGTCGATTTGCAGAAAGAGGTTGAGTCGTGAGCATGGATTGGATAGAACAAGTCGCGTCCGGACGCACATTCGCGATTATTTCGCACCCGGACGCGGGGAAAACAACTCTAACAGAAAAGTTCTTGCTGTTTGGTGGAGCTATTCGAGAAGCCGGTGCGGTCAAGGCGCGTCGATCCTCTGCCCACGCCCGGTCCGACTGGATGGCAATCGAGCGACAACGCGGAATCTCTGTCACATCGACTGTGTTGCAGTTTCCGTACCAGGGCTACCGCATCAATCTCTTAGACACGCCGGGTCACCAGGACTTTAGTGAAGATACCTATCGGACGTTGCTCGCCGCGGACAGCGTGGTGATGGTCATTGATGGGGCAAAAGGTGTGGAGCCGCAAACCATTAAATTGTTTGAAGTATGCCGGATGCGTAAAATTCCGGTCTTTACGTTTTTCAATAAGTTGGATCGTGAAGCACGCGAGCCTCTTGAATTGCTCGACGAGGTGGAGCGTATTTTAGGAATTGAAACGTATGCGATGAATTGGCCCGTTGGCATGGGTCAATCATTTCAGGGGATCTTCGACCGCCAACGCGGCACCTTTCAACGGTTTAACCGATCCGATCATGCGTTTGACGAGGGAGATTACGGGGACTTTAAGGATCAGATTCCCACTGACTTGAATCAGGAACTCCAGGATGCACTGGAATTGCTCGACGGAGCTGGCACGACACTCGATCCGGAGTTGGTGACAGCGGGCCTCCAAAGCCCGGTGTTTTGGGGCAGCGCGATTGCCAATTTTGGAGTGCAGAGCTTTCTCGATTACTACATCAAAATGGCGCCTAGTCCCACACCGCGGCTCAGTAATCGTGGGATGATCAACCCAGTAGAGGAAGATTTCAGTGGATTTATCTTTAAAATTCAGGCAAATATGAACCCCTCGCACCGTGATCGGGTGGCCTTCTTGCGTGTCGTGTCGGGAAGATTCGAACGGGGCATGACGGTGTCCCACGACCGTTCGGGTCGTACTATGCGATTGTCCCAACCCCAGCAGTTTCTGGCTCAAGACCGTCATATTGTGGACCAGGCGTTCCCAGGCGACATTATAGGACTGCATGACCCGGGGCTATTTCAAATTGGAGATACCCTCAGCACGATGACTAACGTAAGTTTTATAGGATTTCCTCGGTTTAGTCCGGAGCATTTCGCTCAGATGGAACTGAAATATACCCTCAAACACAAGCAGTATCAACGGGGCTTGGAGGAATTGGGTGAAGAAGGATTGCTCCAAGTCTTTAGATCTCCGGACTTAGGACCCGAAGTGTATTTGGGGGTGGTAGGCCCCCTGCAATTTGAAGTACTGGAATATCGCTTGGAACATGAGTATGGGGTTGAAATTTCTCTGCGTCAGTTGTCGTATGGATTAGCCCGATGGGTCTTTGGGGGGGTGCCGGAAATTGGTCGTTTCGATCATGCTAAAATAGTGGTGGACTCCGAGCAGCGTCCTGTGGTTTTGTTGGAAGACGAGCGCACTCTAGAACGACTCCGTGAGAAAAATCCACGGATAGTCTTCTCTGAATCGTCTCGGGCGCGAAATCTGGAAGAGAGAGAAGGTTGACGATGCAATATCGACGATTAGGAAAATCAGGAATCAAGGTTTCTGAAATTGCGTTGGGCAGCTGGCTCACATATGGGACGGTGACACAGCAGGCCGTTGGTGAGGCCTGTGTACATAAGGCCTATGAACTGGGTATCAATCATTTTGACTGTGCCAATGCCTACGGGAGTGAGCCGCATGCGGCCGAACGCTTTCTCAAGCACGCGTTAACCCCATTTTCCCGCGAATCCTATGTTTTGACTTCGAAAGCATTTTGGCCGGTAGGTCCCACTGCCAATGACAAGGGTCTTAGCCGCAAGCACCTTATTCATCAAGTCAACGAAAGTTTACGCGCATTAGGAACGGATTACTTGGACATCTTCTACTGTCATCGCTACGATCCAGAAACGGAGATCGAAGAAGTCCTTTATACCCTAGACGACCTCGTGCGCCAGGGAAAGATTCTCTATCCTGGCATTAGTGAGTGGCCTGTCGCCAAGATTGCCGAGGCCATCCAAATTGTCGAAAAGCGTGGGTTGCACCGAATTCGAGCGAGTCAGCCCGTGTATAACCTCTTTAATCGCTATATTGAAGAGGGAGTTCTACCTCTTTGTGAAGAAAACGGTATGGGGCTGGTGGTCTTTTCACCCTTGGCACAAGGTTTGCTAACCGGTAAGTATCGGCGTGGGCAGGCGATCCCAGAGGGATCACGAGCGGCCACACCGCAAGTGAGCGGCTCCATTACTCGCATGCTTGAGGATAAGACCTACGACCGAATTGAGGGTCTGTTGGCACTCGCAGAAGAACTAGACATGTCCCTTAGCCAACTAGCATTAGCCTGGGTGCTCCGGCAGTCTGGTATTGCGAGTGCATTAATAGGGGCATCGCGACCGGAACAAGTCATTGAAAATGTTCAAGCGGTAGGTAAGACGCTCTCGTCTGATGTGTTAGAACGGATTGAGACCATCCTCGGTTAATCTTCACGCATAAAGCAAGAGGCCCCCCGTATGGATAGGCATATGGGGGGCTAATTTTATGAAGCGTGAGAAGGTAGGAAAACCACAGGTGCGTCTTGGGTTGGGCATCGATGGCTTCATACGCCTAGTGCCAACCGTGTCTGGCACCCGTCTCTTTGGATCGACGCTAATCAGTACCTTAGTGGTCTTATGGTTATCAAGAATGAGTGCTAGCTCTGTTGTAGGATATGCCTATGGGGCGGGGGTGTTCACCATCTTGAGTTGGCCATTTCTGCCGCACGTGCTGCGTCAAGTGCGGTGGGGGCGTCGTGTCGTGGAACGGGCATTAGGCCTTCTCGTGGTCAGTCTGACCTTTGGTGCGCTTGGAGGGTTTATTTTGGGCTACAATCCCCAGGCCCATGGCCTTAGTGAATTAAATTGGCTGATTGCACAAAAGCTCTTGTGGCAGTTTCCTTTGGTGCTGCCGGTCGAAAACCTCTTATTATTGGGCGTGCTGGTGGGATTTGTTCGCATTACCGGTTCCCGAAAAATTATCCCGTTATTAGTGAACGCGTGCTTAGCGGCCGGATTTTTTGGGCTCTGGCATGTACCGTTCTGGGGATGGGGGACGTTGTTAACGATTGGATTAACGGTGCTGCCCTGGACCGTCTATATGGTAATGACCGGAGACGTGATCGTCCCCGTCATTACCCACCTTATGATGGACACCACAGCCATGGTGGTAAACTTCGCTCCGAGTCATTGGATACGAGAAGGATTTATGGCAGCCCTGATCGTGGCCATCTTAGCTTGGGCGGTAGTTCGGTCATGGTGGGAGGATTGGCAGGCTATGTCGCGCGATGCAGGGTAATTGTCCCGGTCAACGCGGGTTTGGCATGCCCTTCGAGGGATACGGCGACGGACACCCTGAGAGTTCCAAGGGTGGTTTCGTCCGATGTCCCGGAGACGACCAGGGTCTGTCCGACAGGAACCATGGTTCGGAAACGACTGGACCACTCCGTGATGCGGTAGCCTTGTACCAACAATGGTTCTAATACCCGAGTAATCAGACCCATGGTAAACATCCCATGCGCAATGATTCCCGGCAATCCATGTTGGCGCGCGATCGTTTCGTCAAAGTGGATGGGATTAAAATCGTGGGAGGCCCCCGCATAGCGAACTAAGTCGGTTTGGGTCACGCGATGTGTGACGGGAGTCAAGGGGGTAGCCATTAGAGCGCCTCCTGATTGGCGATGATGGTACTGGTGGACGTAAATACCCAGCGGAGATGCTGATTGGTCCCGACGGTCTCCAATGTCAAAAATGTCAGGGGACCTCGCGCCTTCGTTTCGATGACTTGGGTTACCACGCTGATCTCATCGTGGACCGTTATGGGATCGCCAAATTTAAAAGACTGTTCGCCATGGATGAGGCCCGCCTTAGGCAGATCAAGACCAGGCACCGCATGACCTTGTAATGTAATGGCAAAGGTCGGGGGAGCGATGACATCTTGGAAGCCAAGATCTTGGGCTTGAACCTTAGAGAAGTACGCCGGGAATTGAAGACCAAGAGCCTCGGCGAAGTTCCGAATGGCGCCTGCTTCAATGGTATGGACCTTGGGGTCCGATGTCGTGCCAATCGGTGGGATATTCACGGAGGCCCTCCCTCGCCAGATATTCTGTCAAAATTGTATAATAAGATAGCAAAGATTGACAAGGAGCTCGGTAACCACTTCAGAATTAAGGCGAGGAGGAAGACTCATGCTATCGGATGAACAACTCCAGACGATGGTCTATACTTACACCGGAATTACAATCCATTCATCGAACATTGAAGCGCGGATTGGCCTAGATCAGATTCAACAGCAGTTGCACCCTCGATCCCTAAACCCATACCAGCCGCAGCGATGTCTCCCACCGGAGATAGAAGACCGGGGACCACGATGATATGATAGATTCCATCCGAAATTACCATCAGCGGTTTCGAGCGGGGAAATTCACACCACGGGATCTCATTGAAGAGTCCATCGTGCGTATTGAGGAGAACGCCGAACTTCATGCGTTTGTGTCGTTGGATTTGGCGCGTGCTCGACGTGAAGCTGATTCCGCTCGCGAACGATACCGTACCGGTCTTGATCGCGGCATACTAGACGGCATTCCAATCGGGCTAAAGGATTTGTTCAACACTCGGGGAATCGCAACCACAGCAGCGTCGAAAATTCTTTTGGATCATATTCCCGAGGAGGACGCCCCCGTCGTGCAAGACCTCCACGGATTAGGGGCCAACACGTTCCTCGGCAAACTCAATCTGCATGAATTTGCGTTCAGTCCCACCGGCACTGCCTCCTATTTTGGCCCCATGAAAAACCCCCACGACCCCACACGTATGGCCGGGGGCTCCAGTGGAGGATCCGGTATTGCGACGGCTACCCATATGGTTAAGGCGGCGCTAGGAACCGATACCGGTGGCTCGGTACGAATTCCAGCCGCATTTTGCGGAATATACGGCCTTAAACCAACCTATGACCGGCTTAATCGTCAGGGAGTTCTGCCCTTGTCGTGGACATTGGACCATGTTGGCATTTTGGCCGATACTCTAGAAGATTTGATGGTAATGTCGTCGTGTTTCGGTCTGCATGAGGACCTCACGGGGATCCCAAATCAACCGATCGGACTTGCCGGGAAACGTGTGCTGTGGCTCCAGGATGCCCTGTGGGATAAGGTAGATGAAGATGTGCAACGGGTGATGCGTCAAACTATACAGCAGTTGATGACATTATCAGTTGACGTGCTTCCTACCGAGTTGCCACGGGCCGGGGAGATCCGTGCCAGTCAACAGGTGATTTTGGGAGCGGAAGCTGCCAATTACCACTGGTCATGGTTGCAAAGCCGGGCCGAAGATTATCAGCCAGACGTGCGCGAGCGTCTGACCACTCGCGCCAGTTTGTTAGCGATCCACTATATTGAAGCTCTTCGTCGTCGGCAGGAACTTATCGCGTTTTACCATGACACGGTGTTTTCGGACGTGGCTTTCATGGTATCGCCCACCGTACCGATCCGGCCTCCCAAGTTAGAGGTCCAAACGATGGCTGGCGTCGATGTGCGCCAACTGCTGACCGTATGGACGGCACCCTTTAATCTTTTAGGGCTGCCGGCAATCACGGTACCCATGGGTCGGCCAGAAGAGGGGATGGGACTGCAAATTGTGGCACCGTGGGGCCAAGAAGAACGTCTCCTTCGGTTTGCATCGGTCATGCTGTCCTATGGCCGATGATAGGATAGGCATAAATAGGTCTTAACACCCTCATGCTAGTTGCATGAGCTCGGCACGGGTGCGTATGGCGACACGTCTTAGACATGTTCACTGGGGAAGTACGCTACAGGTCGTTAAAACTGGGCTAGCGTCCGGTTTGTCATGGGGGTTGGCCAAGATCGTCCTGGACAGTTCAAGACCGTACTTTGCGCCCCTGGCCGCCATCTTGTCCGTGCAAGTCACCGTTAAAGAATCGGTATCGCGGGGCCTGCAAAGAGTTATCGGGGTCGTCGCGGGCATCTTAGTCGCGCTCTTGGCCGTTCATGTGATGGGGACCTCGGCCTGGAGCATTGGGATATTAGTGTTTGTTTCGATGGCGATTGCGACCCAACTCAAATTGGGCGCACAGGGAATTCCCCAGGTCGCCATTAGTGCCTTATTGGTCATGACGATAGGGTCGAGTGTGCCAGGATACGCGGTAGCCCGGATCCTCGACACCCTGCTAGGGGCCTTGGTAGCCATCGTAGTGAATGCCTTAGTGATTCCCCCTGATTTTACCGGCATCGCCGAAACCGCTTTGGATGAGCTGGCGGCCGCGATTGGGCAAGTGCTTAGTGGAATTCGTGATGACCTCATCGATGGGCTCGAACCGGGAGAAGCTAATCGGCACCTGACACGGGCTCGCGAAGTAGAACGCGCCTTGCACCACGCTCAAAGGGCCATCCATCAAGCTGAGGCCGGTCTTCAGTGGAACTACCTACTCCGCCAGCGAAAGTCTCGCTTAATGCGACTTCGCCAGGCGATCGTCGTTTTGGAGCATTCTGTAAGTCAAGTGCGGGGCATCGCTCGCACCCTGTTCGTGACGTTAAATCGCGATGTCTCCATCGGCTACGGGGCATTAGGAGAACCAGTTGCCACGGACATGGTAGACCTCTTAACGGTCATGCAAAAAGCGATCGCGGTCTATGCGCTCCTCATTCGTGAGCAAGGACAAAACGCCGCAGTGCAACTTGAGGATCTTTTGGGGTCCGCCGCCAAACAGCGCCGCCTGCTTTTGCAACGGGCAGCTAACGCATTGCTAGCAAAGTACCCGATTCAATTTCTCGATATTGCGGCGGTGGTGTCAGATCTAGAAAAGATGAGCGAAGACCTTACCGTCTCGGCTCATCTTTTGGTGCCACTAGTCACTACACCAACCTAATGGGGTTGATACCGAGATTGACTCTCGGCGAGCACGCGCTCCCCGTCTTCTTTTGGTAGCCAACCTCCGATGGTGGTTGTTTTACCCTCTAACTGCTTATAGCTTGCAAAGAAATGGGCAATTTCTTTCAGGGTATGTGCGTTGACTTGATCTAAATTCGTGATGTGGGTGAACCGCGGATCATCGACGGCGACCGCCAAGATTTTATTGTCGACCCCTTTGTCGTCTTCCATCTCCAATAATCCGACGATTCGGGCGTTGATCACACAGCCCGGGAACGTGGGGAAACTGGATAGAACCATCACATCAATGGGATCCCCGTCTTCTCCTAACGTATGGTCTACAAACCCGTACTCCATGGGGTAGTGAAATGGGGAATGCAGAACTCTGTCGAGTCGTATTTTTCCCGTTTCATGATCGACTTCGTATTTGTTCTGGCTGCCCTGAGGGATCTCGATGATAACCTCTACATGTTCATTCATGTCATTGCCTCGCCTTCTGTCGATTGTCTTGGGATATTGTGGCGGATGCGATAGAGAAAATCAATCCTCATGTTGACCCTTTTTGGACGGTATGCCAATATGGTCCATTGAGGCAGGAGACAGCAATGACCATAACACGACCTGAACGATTGACTCACGCGACGCGACGATTATTGTGGACTTATGGCGGATCTAACGTAGCCGGAGCTCTGGCATCGACCTTTGTCAACCTGTTTATCTTTGTGGTGACCGGTCAGTTACGAGCCCTAGCGATATTCAACGGAACTTATTTCCTTTCATTGACTTTTGTGTTTTATGGCGTCGCGTGGTTATTTAAGCGAAAGACGCCCTTATTTGCATACCAATGGGGATTGGTCTTGACCACCCTCTTTTATGTCAGTCTGCTGGCACTCCTCACACGGGCCTCGGCCTATATTGGATGGCTCGGGCTGTTTTACGGTGTCGCCCAAGGTGTATTTTGGTTTGGCGTGAACTTGATGACCTTTGATACGGTTCCAGCCCAACAACGAATCCGATTTTATGGTGTAAGTTCGGCGATTGGGAGTGTCACTGGAATTCTCGGCCCGCTGGCTGGAGGCGCGGTGGTCAGTGCCATCCCTGGCATCATCGGCTATGTTGTACTCTTTTTGTTAGCCAGCATCATGTATGGCCTGACTCTGGTGCTAAGCCTAAGGGTGGTTGCGGGACCTCCGCTTGGCCGGATTCCTCTAACGTATAGCTTAGTGTTACCTTGGCGCGATGCTTTGTGGTCCAAAGCATTTAATTCTTTGGTGATTCGAGGCACCCGGGAAGGCATCACCGGATTGGCGGGGGTCTTTTTGGTTTACCTCGCGACGCGTCAAGCCTGGGCAGTAGGGGTTTTTGGTGGAGTAACGGCGCTCGTGCGGACAGGAACTTCTCTGTGGGTTCCTCGATGGGTCACGCCTGAACGCCGCGTCAAGGCATTGTGGATTGGGACCTTTGGAATGACCCTGGCGGCTTTGGTGCTCGTGATTCATACTTCATGGCCCTTCGTCTTTATCTATGGAATTTTGACGGGATTTACGATGCCGTGGTATATGATTCCCAATGCGGCAATCCCCCTGGATGTGATGGATCAAGATCCTAACATCGGTGAGCATCGGGTGGCCTACACATTGAGTCGTGAGATTGGCTTGAATCTGGGGCGTCTCTTGAGTATTGCTATGTTAGTCGCGGCGTACGCTGTCGATTCCAGTCCGCACATTCTGGTTTGGTTGTTGATCGGGACGTCTATGATTCAGGGAGCCGTGGCTATCTTAGCCAAACACATTTGGGCCCGAACGGTCACGTCCTGAAACTTTGCTCCACGAGGCTTGGTTCGGTAAGATAGGCAAGGGAGGCGATGGGCATCATGCAACGACGCTGGGCTAACGTGGCGCTAGCCATTGCCTTATTGTTGTTTTTGAGCACCTTATGGTTCAGGCATTCCTTACTGGCACAATATGTGGAAACAATGGCGTTGGCAGGACTGGCCGGAGGAATTGCCGATTGGTATGCGGTGACAGCGTTGTTTCGTCATCCTCTAGGACAAAAATGGCTGCCTCACACGTCGATCATCTCGTCCAATCGCGAACGCATCATCGAGGCCATTGCCACGATGGTGGAGGAGGAATTGTTGTCGGTCGCCTTCATTGAGGCGAACATCGAAAAGCTTAATATTGGCACCCAGATTGTTCGGATGCTGCGATCGGAATCCTCAAGTCTGGATGGGGTGGTTCAGGACGTCATCTTGGAACTGCTCGAGATCCTCCCCATGGAACAAATCGCTCAAATGATTCAAGAGTTCGCCGAATCCAAGGGAGAAAGCATTACCTTATCCACGTATCTTGTCAATTTAATGCGGTGGCTTATTGAAAGTGGTAATGACAAAAGCTTGTTTCGATTCTTAAGTCGTCATGTCATCGCGGTGTTGGAGAGCGTGGAATTTACCGAAGATATGGAAGAGCGGTTGAAGGCTCTCTTAGAAAATTACACCAAGACCACCACCCAAAAGTTGCTGCTTGGGCTTTTAGAATCTCTAGGTACGGTGGATTATCAAGATCTTAGCAAGACCGTCAAGGACCAGTTGGTACAATGGTTATTGTCGGATAAGGCGCTCGACCAGTTCGAGCTGGCACTGGTTCGCATCATGATGACGTTACGCGATGATGAGAGGCTACGAGCCAGAATTGAGACGGTGAAAGGCGATGCCATTCATCAGATTCCATGGCAAAGATTAGTCGATTTGGGCGCGAGCCAACTGCGTGCGACGGTCAATCGCGAGGACTTTACAAGCACGGTTGGTCGGTTTCGCCATCAAGTTGCCGACATGTTGGACAACAATCCCGAACATCAGGCCGTCTTAGAAACGATGGTGAAAAGCTCGACCGTGCAGTTAATCCGGCGTTACCATCCGGTGATCGGCCGTTTGGTCCGTGATAACCTCACGCAAATGGATGAGCGAGAGTGGATCAATAAATTGGAATGGTACGTCGGACGAGACCTGCAATGGATTCGCGTGAATGGTGCCTTGGTCGGTGGCTTAGTGGGACTCTTCTTATCTGTCGTGGTCCACACCTTCTTACATCTTTAGGGATGTTTGTCAACTCGAACGACCATGGCGTTAATTTCCGCTCCTAAGAGAAGAGACCAAGACAGCAAATAGAGATACAACATCAAGATCATAATGGCTCCGAAGCTCCCATACGTGCGGTTATACGAAGAGAAGTTTGCTGCATAATAGGAAAACCCCCATGAGATGCCAATAAAAATTAGCAGCGCAAACGCTCCGCCCCAAGTCCAGAACTTGAAGGGTTGCGGCCGATCGGGTAAAAACGCATAGAGAAAGGCCAAGACACCGAGAAACCCCGCGAGCATAATGATCCAGCGGATGGTGTCGGCGATCCAAGCCGTGGCGTGGAAACCAAATCCCCAGAGAAGAGCCCATTGCACGATCTGTACCCCGGCAAGAGTTAGGCCAATCGCTACGACGAGTAGCACGCCTACACCGAGGCCTAATCCAACCGATATCAGGTAGGTTTGCCATGCCTTACGCCGGCGTGGATAGGGGAATTCGTAGGCGTGATTGACGGCATCGATTAGTTGTCGAAAAGCTCCGGACATTGCCCAGAGAAACGCCAGGACTCCGATGGATAATAGGGCTGGACTCTTTTTGTGAATGATGCCTTGTAGCGTGGTTAAAATAAAACGCAAAACCGAGCGTGGAACCAGGGAGGCGATGGGCCCGCGGACCGCTTCTTGCAAATCCGGTAAATGTAAGAACGCCAAAAGAGCCGTCAAAAACAACATCAGTGGAAAAATGGCAAATAAAAAGTTATAGGCGAGCGCCGCAGCATAAGAACTGACGTCGTCCCGCGTAATTCGCTTTGCTAATTGGCGTACCCAATCCCATTTGTTCATGGAATTCACCTCCGTCATCTAATTTATCCCCCGTATGCGTAATGATTTATGGTGAATTGTGGAACAGTAGTCGGTGTCGGAAACAAGGGGTGGAGCGATGCCAACTACAGGGGATCCTTTTATGTGGGCGCTGGGCACGGGCGTTTTGATCGGCGCGGCCTGGCCTTGGCTTATGGCCGGGGGAACGGTTCTCGCCATCCCTGCCTTGTTGGCGGTGATTGGTCTAAAGCATCCTCGCGTTGCGTTAGGCACATCGTTGATGGCGATGTCGTCCGTTGCCTTCATAGGAACCACTTTTTATGCATGGAGACGCAGTATCGACTGGTTGGGTACCCTAGACTTTACCGTTCCGGCCCTGGCGGGTCTCGAATTAGAGCGCGGGTTGGGATTTGGCTTGCCACTTCGAGTACGTCTCATTATATTGGGCTGTCTGTTACTTTTAACATCGGCATTTATGCTAAGTCTACCAGAATCAGAAGACGCTTGTCTGCCGGGGTATTCGCGGTCCCGGTCACTTTTAGTACCATGGGGCCTGATTGTGGGAATCTTGGGCGGCTGGTTTGGGCTAGGTGGTGGACTGTTGGTGATGCCGACCTTGCTGTTAAGCGGATTGCCATTGGTTGCTGCAGCGGGAAGTTCGTTTGTGTCTATCACCTCCCTCGGTATTGCGAATGCCCTCCCGTATGCGACCCAGGATTATGTCCACTGGACGATATTAGGGTTGTTTCTATTGGGCGTTGCCATGGGAATGGGATTGAGTGTTGTATTGATTCGTAAGATCGGGTACCCGCGAAGCTTGTCTCGCATGGCGACTTATGGTCTGGTACTGATTTCTCTGCTAATTATTGGGGTTGATGTGCATGGTCTTTACACCTAAATTAGAACACACTATGATTTAAAGAGGAGGGATTCTATATGGAAATAGCTTTGACCGTAACCCCAGAGGCTGAACAAGCTTTGGCTCAGTTGAGTCGGGATCCTAAGGCAGATTATGTTCGCGTATCGGCGGCACAGTCGTGTGGGTGTGGCAGTGTTGGTTATCGGATGTCTTGGGTCGATGCCAAGAACGAACACGATGTGAGTCTAGAGCGGGGAGGATTGACGCTCATCATTGACCGCGATAGTCAAGAGCATATGGAGGGCTGCATTATTGACTATAAATCCGAGGACATGCGAGAAGGATTCGTGATTACCAATCCGACAGCAACCTCTGGTTGCGGGTGCGGAGGACACTAGGCTCCCAACCCACGGTTCAATCTACAAGTTGGTGACCGCCCGCTCGGAATACCGAGGGGCGTTCACACGGTTGAGGACCACTAAATGCGGGGGGTGATTGTTTGCAGCCGGTCCGCATTTAGTGTGATTGGATCGGGATCCTTAAAGAGTACGTCTCACAACGCCTTCTACGCGACCCAATGTGCAGTGGCAAAAAGTGATACGAACAGAAGGCCTAATGGCAATGCTGTGAGGAAGTATGTTATACGAATCCAGCGTTTTTCACTAATCCAGACCCCAAGACCAATGAAAATGGGAAAGGCTTCTAGCACCAGGCGTGGCATAGACATCAGTGGGTTGCTACTAGCGGGATATGACAAGGGAACCAATAGAGCCAACACGGTGTAGGTCCAAAGGTAGAACGGTAGGCGCTTAAACATGATGACCACCATGAGTATCGCGAAGATGGCAAAGAGGAAATTGTAAAAATTACTGGGTCCCAATGACGGGATGCCAGTCTGAAACAATATGACGGGATTTAAGGCCTGTTGCCAGACATAGGCAGCCGACTTTGCGGCCAACCATAAAGTTGTCCAAACCCAATCGAAGTGGCGTCCCCAATTTGATTGGGTATGTTCAAAAATCAGAGGATCCCCAAATTTTGTTATCAGAAAGCTCATGTAGACGGTGAGACCTAACGGCGGCCACGCCACATGGAAGTATTTTTTCCAATGGAATCGTTCTTGTTGCCAGAGGAGAATCGCGAAGGGTGCTACTAATAGGATTCCGTAGATGCTAACCAACGTGGTTAGGGCGGCAAGCGGTCCTGCTATCCAGTAATGGCGATTGCGGGCGTAATAGAGTGCTCCAATGGCGAGGGCCAGGAACAACGACTCAGAATATACGGCGTTGGTATAAAACGCTGTCGGAAAAAAAGCTATAGCTAATCCGGCGTACCAGGCAGCCCGGGGGCCAAACTCCTGACTCACAAGGCGGGTCAAGAACCATACGGCAGCAATAAACGCAACGAGGCTAATGGCCACGCCGCCAATCACGCTTCCCTGAAATATCCGAAGCGTTAACGGGAAGAGCGGGAAGAACGCGGTAGCGGAAGGACGGCCCGCATACCCGAAGTTGGCGATGGAGTAGTACCAAAGGCCATCCCAATGGGCCCAAAGACCTAACGTGGCGTGGTATAGCAAGCTTCCGGACGGAGGCAAAGTCCCAGGCGGGGCTTCAACCCACGCGTGGGGCAAGTATAAATATGCCAAGCTGCCTGCCTCCATAAAGAAGATTCGTGACAACACCACAATCCACATCACGGCACGCAAGCTGCTTTTGGTGGAAGGGGAACGACCGAGCCTAGAGTCGATTAGCGGGGTGCGCTGATCTCTGGTGGTGGGAGAGATGTCTTTAGCCATGATGACTCCTTGATGGTGACGTGCGATATTGTCGAACGGTCCCAAGTTCTAGGTTTTTGCCACGAATATAATTTCCTAGGAGGAACAGTTGGGAACCGGTAAGATTTGTAATGGAATTCTGGGTTACGCCGATAAGATGGGATGCGGCGATGGGACTAACACCCGGAAGACCCGCGACAATCTTGGACAACAGGTGAATGGTGGCCCAACCATGACTCTTTCCATAAGGATAGCCCAGCGTCGAGGCCATTGCCGCTGGGGTTTCCGTCGTCGGCCAATGCCGCGAGTGATAGTATAGCGCGTTTAATACCAGGCTAAGATCGTTCTGAGTCAAGAAAAAGTAATGGTTGATCGAGATTCCCGTGGCTTGGGAGACCAGTTTTACGGCAACTTTGGGCTTCTTGCCATTCAAAGCTAAATACAAGGGAACCCCATGGAGCCGAATGGTTCCATTAATGGGTACCACCGATAACACGTTAGAGTGTGGCTGAACGACGGCTAACAATCCGATAAATGCCGGTGATTGGGGTGTGCCCTCGACCGCCACGAGCACCTTAGACGGTTGGTGTTCATTTAGCACAATGGGATTAACCGTGGTGGGGATGCGGGTATTAAACACGACCGAGACGCCAATGATCAAAGCGCCTAGGAACGCGATCGTTCCCATCATCCAGATGTGTAGGCGAGTAAATCCCTGGCCATCTTGCGTTGTTGTCGGTGTGGTGCTCATCCATCCCATCCTTTTACAGCAAAGTCATTGATCAATGACGCCTATTGTAGCAGTTTGCTACGGCTCCTGCTGCAAGAATCCCTAGAACTCTCCTAGCATTCCCAATTCGTGACAATATTTTCCTGGAGAATCCGTTATACTACATGCTACGCTGTGAGCTTAGGGGCATCTTGTGAGTATACCATGTATTGATCCAACGTGAAGGGACCGTATCTTGTCTCTTATGGTAAAAGAATCCGTAAGGATAGACAAGAGCTCCGGGGAGGGATAGAACATGTGTGGCCGATTTTCTTTAGGTATGACGATGTCCCAAGTCATCGAAGCGTTTCCGTTTATGGTGAAGACCCCCGCCACATCAACCGACTGGCAGCCCCGCTATAACGTCACCCCGGGAACCGATGTCTTGGTGGTGGTGGAACAGCCCATACTCACGCGTTGGGGTGGATTGGTGCGGTGGGGATGGCCGGTGCCGTGGCGTTCGGGTCACACAATGATTAACGCACGTGTGGAAACGATGGGTGAAAAGGCCGTATTCCGCGATTCTCGACGCGCGATTGTGGTGGCGGATAGTTACTATGAATGGCAATCCGATACAAAACAGCCCTATAGAATTTGCGACAAGACCGGGGCTCTAATGAAGATGGCGGCCCTGATTCTCCGGTCGTCAACCCCACCGGATTTTCGGGTGGTTATCCTCACTGAACCCGCGACAGGAGCGTTGGCGGCCATTCATCACCGGACGCCATGCCTATTAGATAAGAGTACCATTGAGGATTGGTATCGAGGTGTCGAGTGGTCCACTCACATGGCACCATCCATTGCGACACACGTAATCCCCATCAGCACTTTGGTCAATAACGCCCGGGTTGATAGCCCAGAACTCCACATCCCTCGTTCATGTTAGAGTTACGCTTTGGGACCAGACTGTTGAATGGTGACACTGAGAATAGTGACGGGATGCACCGGATAACTGATTTCTTTGGTTTTGGGATTTTTGACGACCTTACCATTAGCGATGGTTTGCACCGTAGACATCCCTGAAGTGACCCGCCCGAATTCGGTATAAATCGGATTCTGGTTGAGGGACATACTTTGCGAGCCAGTACAAACGAAAAACTGACTCCCGTTGGTGGTGTTTGAGCCATTGTTAGCCATGGCGACGATGCCCGGCTGGTATGGTACGGTTGCCGACTTACCTGTCCATTGGTATCCGGGTCCGCCAGCACCGGTATTAGTCGGGTCACCCGTTTGGAACATAAACGGCGCGATTACCCGAAAGATTTTGTCACCATTAAAAAACCGATGCCGTGCTAAAAACACGAAATTGTTCACGGCCTTTGGGTCGTGCTTGGTAAATAAGTGCATGACGAAGGAACCGGCCGTAGTTTTGACGGTGGCCTGGTAGGTATCATTGACGTTCAGAGCCATGGCCGGCGGTTTGGGCCATCGGAGGTTACGCCCGCTAGCCGGAGTCGTCTTCGCATGATGCACAGAACTTGCGCTTGTGCCGCATCCGGCTAGTATGGCGATGAGGGCTCCAAGACTGAGAAACGCTAAAGGTTGTCGCATAAGTTAGAGGTCACTCCATGGTTTTAGGTTATGGTGCACATTGTACCTGGCAAAATAAGCATTAGGCAAGCGAATGATTTCACGCTATCCGGTACTTACGAAGGCTTTGAACGTGCACAAAAACCGCAACCAGTAAAAAGGTTAAGGCGACTACTGTTACACCGGACCACCGCCAATGGTCCCAAGCAAAACTCCCAACGCCGGCTCCTAATGACCCTCCGATGAAATAAGAACCCATATACACGGTGTTGAGACGAGCCCGTGCGTCAGGTCGCAGGGCATAAATGCGGGTTTGGTTTGAGATTTGACCTGCTTGGACTCCTAAATCTAAGGCTATGATGCCCAATAGCAAGGCCCAGAGATTCCCATTGAGCCGTGCCATCCATAAAAAGGCACCGATGATTAGGGTGATGCTAAACGAAACCATCCGTCGTGGATCTTGCCGATCAGCAAAACGGCCGGCAATAGGGGCTATAGATGCCCCGGCAATCCCAATGAGCCCGAACATTCCGATGGTGGAGGCACTATAATGGTAAGGACTTGCGCCTAACCGAAAGGTGAGTGTCGTCCAAAAAACATTAAAAGAAGCGAAGAGTGCCCCACCCGTTAGAGACGCCCGACTGAGTTCGGGCTCTTGTCGCATCAAAGGGATGATGGATCGCATTACAGCGGGGTATGAGGTCTGTCGCGCTATGGGGTAGGTGACGGGAAATTTCCAGCGGACCAAGAGGGCGAATGTCAGCATCAGAAGAGCCCCAAACCCATAGACGGCAGGCCAACCAAGAGCCCCGCCAATCAATCCGCTGACGGTGCGAGCCCCTAGGACCCCGATGAGTAAGCCGCTCATGATCAGACCGACCACACGGCCCCGGTTGCGGGTTTCGGCGAGGTCGGCCGCGACGGGTACGATGATTTGTGGCACGACAGTGACCGCTCCTAAAAGGAGACTGGAGCATTCTAACCACCAAAATGCGGGAGCGAACGCCACGAGGAGACACATCGTCGCCGTCAGTAAAAGGAGGAGGACAATGAGTTTACGGCGTTCCACTAAATCTGCCAAGGGAACAAAGGTCAAGAGGCCGACGGCGTAGCCGATTTGGGTGACCATGGACACACTGCCTTGGGCTGAGAATCCCACGTGAAATGTGTGTCCGATCAACGATAGGAGCGGTTGGTTATACCAAAGATTAGCAACACTGGCGCCCGTGGTAAAAGCCATCAACCACGTCAGGCCAGCAGATAGTGAGGGTCGATTCATTTCTCTCTCCTCGAATCATTTGGGTATGGCGAGGATGCCTCCCGTTTCGAAGCCTTATCATATCATAAACATGGCCGAAGAAATGGTCGGGGTTCGGTTCATGTGACTTAATCCGATAAAACTCGTATGATTTAGGTAACCTGCAACATATCCGTCCGGTCGCAAGGCTAAGGATGGGGACGGATCGATTCCGATCGAAACTGGAGGGATTTTTAGATGAAAGCGATTGTCCTCGAGAAATTCGGTGGTCCCGAGGTATTGACCATACGCGAAGTGGATACACCAAAGGCGGGACCCGACGATGTTGTGATACGGGTAGAGACCACGGCTGTGAATCGTGCCGATCTACTAGAACGGCAAGGCCACTATCCCCCGCCGGATCCGAAACCTCAACATCAGATTCCGGGCCTCGAATGTGCGGGAGTCGTCGTCGACCGAGGCGATCGGGTGACGCGGTTTAGGATAGGGGACAAGGTGTTGGCGTTGCTGCCAGGTGGAGGGTACGCGGAATATGTAACGTGCCCCGAGGATCTCGCGTGGAAGAAGCCAGAGACTTTGACGTGGGTGCAGGCAGGCGCCATCCCAGAAGTGTTCTTGACCGCGTTTGATGCCCTCTGGGATAAGGCGGGGTTGATGCCAGGTGAACGGGTATTAATTCATGCGGCAGCGGGGGGAGTCGGTTCGGCAGCAGTGCAATTAGCGGCTCGGGCCGGGCTTCAGGTTGCAGCTACCACCGGAAGTGCCAAAAAGGTGAGCTTCATCCGGAATCTTGGAGCGAATTTGGTTGTAAACTATCACGAACAAGATTTTGTTGAAGAGATTAAAGAATGGTCCCGCGGGCGCGGGGTGGACGCGGTGATCGATTTTGTTGGCCAGGATTACTTATCGAAAAATCTTCAATCTTTGGCAACGGGAGGAACCCTCGTGGTGGTAGGGACCTTGAGCGGGTCTTCGGCACCACTGGATCTTAGGCAGGTCTTAGGACGTCGCCTGACTATCCGTGGCACCGCGTTGCGCTCGCGACCCCGTCCTGACAAAATGCGTTTGGTGCAAACTTTTGCTGAAAGGACGACGGATGATTTCATAACCGGCCAGCTCAAACCGATCATCGACCGGGTGCTTCCTTTAGATCAAATCGGCGAAGCGCACCGTATTTTAGCGAGCAACCAGACGCTGGGCAAGGTGGTCATCGCGGTCAAGGAGCAAGGCTCCGACGAAGCTCCTCGAGTAAATCCCTAAGAGTTTCTAGGGACGCGGTCATATCGGGAGAAATTCGGCCACCGGCGGCCCGTGCGTGGCCGCCGCCACCAAAGTTTGTCTCCATGAGTGTGGCTGCATCGACTGTGGGGCGGGTGCGCGCTGAAAGGCGGCCATCCAACTTTAAGAACAGCACCATGTCTACTCCGCGTTCTAGAAGGTGGTGGGCGACCTCGTTCACCGGGCCCTCCCGCTCTAGAAGAACTCCAGCCAACGTCAAAGTGCCGGCGGTGAGTCTTTGGGCCGCTTCCACATGTTGCGCGATAAACTCGGTCTCATCATAAATAATGCGGGCGAGTTGTTCTGCCTCGTCTGACGTGAAGGGGGACCATCCTTCGCTAAACCGGGATTGGTACCAGTCGAATCCTCGAGCTCGAAACAGGCGATTGAGATCTTGACCCGGACCGTGGTGAGGCTGCCAGAGGTCATAACGCTCGACCGCGTGGATGAGCCTATCCCATCGAGCACTAGATGTTAGCCATCCTGCTTGGAGAACAAATCTATACATAAGAGCGGCGCCACAGTGGGACATGTCGACAATGGCCTTTGGGTCGTGCCGCAGGGGAAGCGCCGTCTGGTGGTGATCGAGGAGATAAGTGATTCGGGATTGATGAGTAGACCACAAGTTCACAGGCAAGGACACATCCGCGAGATAGAGCGGCCTATCATCGGTGACCTGCGAAAGGGCGTCTACTACGCGATCCGGCTCGGTAAAAATTGGTCTCAATCCACAAGAGAGTCCTACCACAGCGGCGGTAGCTCCATCCAAACACTTTTGATGGGTGATGAGCCAACCCTGGGTTAGATTCGTGATCAAAAATCAGACCTCCTATCGTATCGGTCACATGGTACCATATGGATGGGATTAGAGGAAAAGATGTGGAATTGAGGTAGGTGGAGGCATCGAGATGCCTCGTTGGGGGATTCGGATGGATCAGGATAAAGGGCTAAGGGAAAACTCGCATTCGGTGCATTACTGTGCGACATGTATTTGGATTCGGCATCAAGGGCCCGGGGTTTTTATGTGTTCGCGATTGGGATGGGAGACCAAGCCAAGATGGAGATTTAGTTGCTGGTCTCCAAGAGAACGGTTTAAAACCGGTTCTAATTAATGACCTCAATCCGCGTCGCCCAGAGTGTGTTGCCGTGTAGGGATCCTGCCAACCGGACTTGAACCCCGGGCAATAAGTCGGCGTGACCGATGACTTCGGTCAAAGGAGTAGCCTGGACTGTAACCAAGGCGGGAGATTCTATGTTGGCGATGGCTAGAAATCTTCGCGTCGGGGAACCACGGCCTGAATACGGAATGCTACCGCCTGTAAGGAGAGTGGCGCCCATCACGAAACTTGCTAATACTTTTCGGGATCGTGAGCGATGTCCCATGGTAATGGTCCTCCTCCGGCAAGCTTCAAAATGATCTTTCGTCTCGCGGTTCCCGAAATCCTGCTTTGTAACCTGAATCTTGGGTAAAATCTTTATGTGCACCTGCCTGATGTCTCCCAATCCGTTGAAAAACCCTCCCCCCGGTATTGATATGAAATTAATGATAGAATCGGAAGGAATTGATATCCCATAACGATGTATAATCGATGATCGAGACCTCAAGTATCGACCTTCTGAGGAGGAATTTCCTTGACGATGAGCCGCAAGGCCATTCTGGCCGCTCTCATCACCGTGCTGTTTTGGTCATCGGCCTTTGTTGGAATTCGGATTGGCCTTCAATCATTTAGCCCGTATCACCTCGTCTTACTGCGGTTTTTAGTAGCTAGTGGGGTCTTTGTGATCCTGGTTCCCGTGTTTAAGATCAAGGCGCTACCAAAGAGCGCATGGCTGCGAGTGATTCTGAGTGGGGTGGTGGGCCTTACGATGTACCACACTGCCTTGTCGATCGGGGAAGAGACCGTAGACCCTGCAACTGCAAGCTTCATTATTGCCGGCGCCCCGATTGTTTCCGCCATTCTCGCATCGAATTTTTTGAAGGAACGTTATACGAAGTGGGGTTGGATCGGCATTTTCATTAGCTTTCTCGGAGTGGTTGTGATAACCGGAGTAGGGTCTTCTTTCAATCGCGACGCACTACTCGTGGTGTTTGCTATGGTGGCCACCTCAATTTTCTTCATTGTTGAGAAACCCTTGCTGATGAAACACCGTACCATCGATGTGACCGCTTGGGTGACGTGGGCGGGGACTCTACCTATGTTTCTCTATTGGCCTGGATTTTTCCTGCAGTTGTCACACGCTTCCGTGGACGCCATCGGATGGATTGTCTATATTGGAATTTTTCCGGCCGCTCTGGCCTATTTGACATGGAATGTGGCACTGGCTCATGCCGATGCGACGCAAGTGACACCATTTCTTTACCTCAGTCCTATCTTAGCTGCGGGGCTAAGCTGGGTGATGTTGCACCAAATACCGGGCTGGTCGGTTTGGCTCGGGGGCGGTTTCGTGCTTTTCGGGGTAATCTTGGTGCAGCGCCGGGGAAAAGAGCGAGGCCCCGTGGTTGGGGCCTCAGTCATGTCAGAAGGCACCGGCTAACTAGCGAGCCGTTCTAACTTTTTGGATGAAGAGGGAACCGAGAATAAAGTATAAGAACGTTACAATAAAGAGAATACGATATGCCATGCCTAAGTTAATAAGGTGCGCGAGCGGCGTGATTATGGCACCAGCAATGAGGCCTGCACCGACTTGAGCAAGATTAAAGGAGGCTTGCCAAAGTCCCATGCTTCGGCCTTCTAAGCGGCCAGGAGGTAAGACGTCTACCGCTAACGCCCAGTCGGTGGATAGGTAAATGCCGTAGCCAAAGCCAAACACGATGCCCATCACCAAAATCAGGGTAATATTCGCCGTGATGGCAAACACGAGAGCGGTCAAGCCCATGAGGCTTCCACCAATGACCACGAGGGTCTTCCGTTTCCCAAGGCGATCGCTGAACCAACCAGCCGCTAGCACCGATACTAAAGAGCCCAGGGTTAGTAAAGCCAGGATGTTGAAGACCATAGTTTCGGGATGATTGATACGGGCGGTGAACTTGAGATAATAGAAAAGATAGTTTTCCAAGGTCCCGAACCCTAGCATGACAAGCAGTCGAGTGCCGAATACCCACCAAAAATCAGGGTATTCCCGTGGAGAAATCCATACATCGCGAATCCAGTGAGTAGGTTCCGACGAAGGAGATTGCCCCCGCGAATCTTGTTCATGAACTCCCCATTGGGTGATGGCCCATCCTACGATGAGAAAACCCGCCATTGCCCAATATACCGTGGTATCCCCTAATAGCCGGGGTAAGAGCGCTCCAAAAATAATGGCAAACTGGGTCATGAACCCCATGTACCCCGCGGCCGTACCTCTTTGGGTATCTGGCACCAGGTCGGGTATTAGGGCCTGGTAGGCGGATTGGGCAACATTGGCAGAAAATTGCACCAACATATACCCGGCCACGAAAATCCAGAAATTACGCAGGGCGTATCCCATCAAGAATAGTCCTACGATGTTTCCCGCGGTCCCCAGAAGAATGTAGGGACGACGCCGTCCCCAACGATGCTGAAGATGGTCACTCACTAAACCACCCCAAGGTTGCATGATGGTGGCAATTAAGGAACCGATGATGACCAATATGGATAAGATGCTCGCTGAGTGATTCTTACCAACCAAGAACAGGACTTCTCGTGGCACCACGATGATGATTAAGGCGGTCCACTGCACGTTGGCGGCGAACCAGTAGAAGCTTAGGTAGATGTTCTGAAGCGTGGAAAGGCGTGGCTTCAAAGGGAAACCTCATTTCCATGGAATTGGAGTCATGCGATTATTCCACATATTCATCAAATGTTCCTGCTCAATTCTTAGGGCGAGGGCGGTCTTTTTCTGGAGGCTGTTGGGTTTAGCCATTGATTTCGGTATAATGGCCACAGATTGGCAAGAGGAGGCGTCTCGTGGAGAGATGGGACCGCATTAAATCTACGGTTCTTGATGTGGTGGGGAACACCCCCATGGTTTGGCTGCAACGTATTGGGACAGACGGTGGAGCACGCATTGCAATAAAACTCGAGTCCTTAAACCCTGGAGGCAGCATTAAGGACCGTATTGCGCTATCCCTCATCCAAGATGCCACAAAATCTGGCAGGCTGTTACCAGGGGGAACAATCGTCGAAGCTACTGCGGGGAATACCGGCGCTGCGCTAGCCATGGCAGCCGCGGTGCTTGGCTATCGGTCAATGTTTGTAGTTCCAGACAAGATGAGTGCGGAAAAAGTCGCTCTACTGAGGGCGTATGGGTCGGACGTTAAAATTGTCGCGGACAAGCCCCGTTCCGATCCAGATAACTATCAGCACATCGCCCGAAAATTGGCTGAGTCGATCCCTGGAGGTTGCTATATGGGTCAGTTCGAACGGGATGCAAATCCCGAAGCCCATTTTTTGAGCACCGGTCCCGAAATTTGGCGCGATACGGGTGGCGAACTCGCAGCGGTCGTGGCGGGTGCTGGGACGGGGGGGACCATTACCGGGATTGCGCGGTATCTGAAGGCCCAAAATCCGACGATTCAGGTGGTGGGCGCCGATCCAGAGGGTTCTATTTTAAGCGGAGGGAGCTATCGTCCCTTCAAGATTGAAGGAATGGGTGAAGACTACGTGCCGGCTACGCTGGATATGGACCTCGTCGACCGATGGATCGCGGTGTCCGATGACGATGCCTTTGCCATGGCACGGCGCATGGCGCGCGAAGAAGGGCTATTGGTCGGTGGATCAACCGGTGCTATGGTCGTCGTGGCTCAAACTATTGCGCGCGAATTATCAGCTACCCAATTGGTCGTAGCCGTGGCGCCAGATACGGGACGCAATTACCTTAATACCATTTTTTCAGAAACAGATTATGAGGGATGACGCAATGGATACTGGCGAGGGAACTCCTGAAATACGTTATGAATACACGATATTGTGATTGGATTTGTAGTTCATGGGAGGTTTGGTCGATCCATCAGCGTCCGGATGCCGAAGGGGTTTTCGTCGATCGTGACCCGTGGGGCTGAAAGCGCTTGTGGGGCACGTCGTTGAATTCAAGACCCGGACACCACGTCATCGCAAATCCGTTTGTGCGGGCAGAAGTACAATGTGGAACGCTCCTGCGGACGGGTTGGCACCAGCCAATCGAAAACCAACCTGCGAGTGGACGGCAGCCGCCGTCCACCTTTGGCGCTATCCCAGTGGCCCGAGTCAGTGCGAGTCAGGGGGAGAAAATCTGTCGGCTTATCATAAAGCAGGGGATGCTGTAACTGGCGCGTAAGAGGGAGTGAGAGGCTAAGAGTGCGACCAGTACTCACTGTAAAGCTCGCGAGATTTATCCGTGGGTAGGTCATACGGCCGTGCTAATGGCGTTAATCCACTAGGTTGTCATCTCGAGGTTATCATGGCTTTATGATCCGGTCTAGGCAAATAAGTCAGGGTCCCAGTTCGTGACCATGAGCCATTTCCCCAAGATGGGCGTTGCGAGGTAGGCTGAAAAATAAAAGCTAAAGTGTCGTCGGCTGACCGGGGCAATCATGACGTAACATCCCTTCGCGGATAAAGCGTGGGTAAGGTCTCTGACGTCCGCCAGTCGTAAACCAGAGTCCGGCCGGCTAAAAAATACTAAGTCATGGGCCTCACTTAAGGCAATCACTTGATATGGATTACCCGTAGTGACCATCGCGGCCAACGGCGTCGTCATGGGTGTATCGGCTAGCAGGAGCGACGGATGGCCCTGGATAATGTGGGACGCTTCGAGGTATCTAAAGAAGCTATCTGAGCGCGCGTGAGGCTCAATATAGGTAGCGAAGTTAGGGGGCACCGCGTGGACCAGGTAGGGAGCACACAGTTGAAGGATTCGTTGCTGAGACGACACGATGTGAAACCTCCACGAGAGTCGAATGATGTATTCCTGCAATGGTCCATGTTAGAATAGCATAAAGCACTAAGCACTTAAGCACCAAGTACTTACGAGATAGGATCGGGGGGACGGCTTTAAGATGTTAGAGTGGCTGTTAGGAAAACGGCGTACGACGCCGGCTAGTGGGAGTAAGGCAAAGTCAAACAACATCTCACCAGCAGATGTACTCAACCTGTTGCAGGCAGGGACGAAGGTGACCATTTTGGACGTCCGGGAGCAGCAAGAGTTCCGATCCGGGCATATCAAAGGGGCGCAGTTAATTCCCTTAGGACAACTGGCTAAAAGAACGCATGAGATTCGTGACGACCGGCCTGTCATTACGGTGTGTCGATCGGGCAATCGTAGCGCGCAAGCGGCACGATTATTGAGGGGTAAAGGTTTTGAAGTACAGAACATGTCTGGTGGAATGAGTCGCTGGCCAGGTAAGGTGGCGAAATAATGAGCGGGCCACGCTTTGTGCTCGTGGATCGTCTAATCGTTAGGGCAGTCGGCACGGTAGCTCTTTTGGGCGGCATGGCGTTTTTAATCGCACACTTGCCCACCATTGGTTACTACCTAGGCGGAGCGGGTATAATTTTTTGGACTTTTACCTGGGGCTGGAGTGCCCGATACCAACGGGTGCTGGCGCATCCACCGGATCCTAAGGACGGGTGGGAGCCAACTGGAGAAACCTATTTGAATCCCGGGGGCGGCGGACCCGTGGCTGTATGGCACAGAGGGATCCAACGACTTTATGTACTCATTGCGGACCAAAATTCACCGGATCATTAAGATCATTCGCCAAAGATAACGATGCGTGTACCAGCATGCTAGCAAAACGGGGTGCGGGCACCACTCCACTAAACCGAAAATCTCGACTCATTATGGCCGTAGGGACACTCAACACTCGGTAATGTTGGGCAAGGTCGATGAATTGCTCAACCTGGATTATGTGCAACCGAATTTTTGGCTGGATCGCGGCCATTTGGATACCCAGGTGAACCACCTGAGGACAAAAAGTTCACGTGGGTGTGACGAAAACTTTGAGCGTCACCGCCGAAGTCATCTGACCAAGAAGTGCCGTCGTCACTGGATCCAACGAAGGTATACGCCCTGTGGCCAATTCCAAGCTATCAATGACGTTCAGAAATTCATGGCCGCTTGGGACTCCCCAGAACTCTGTACCAAACGAGGGATGAGCTCTACTAACGATATGCAATGTCGGGCCGGATCGGGATTCCTCGGCGATTTGCAGTCGTCGGGAGAGCCGATTGGGTGCTAAGGACACCAGATAGTCGACGAGGTCTAACATCGCAGGGGAGCTTAGGGCTTCTGCTCCCGGACTCACGACGAGTTCGCAGGGTTCGTTTAGAGATCCGAGGCGATCCATCAGTAAGCCTTCGTTGTGTTCGGCTACATATGTCATGGCTCTGACCGCTCCTTAAATTGTTGACACCAACCTAATGTTTCAAGTGTCATGGGATAATATACGGTCACACGTAGATCCGGGCGATTGCAAACTGGTAGACTATTTGAACGAAAGACCAGTGTGGTTCCGTGCCTGTGGGCCGGAATTTGGATCAATTCGGTCAAGGGCGCGACCTCGTCCATCGTCTCGGGGAGGCTCCGCAAAAAACTCCACCACTGGTTTCCTAGTCGTTGCGAAAGTCTCCAAGCCAGGTCTCGTTGCCATGGCTCATTCTGATGTGGTGCCCAATCCCACACCAGGCGGTGTAGCAAACCGCGGACCACGTCGGGCGTGAGATACGCCATGAGGCGACTACGTGGATGAAAAATTTGGACTAGAAGGTTACGCTCAAGGCCGACGAGATCGCTGTGCGAGAGGCCAAATAATTGCTGCATCGGGCGGTTCCAATCGCGAACGAACCAGCCCACGTCTAAGAGTGCTGCAGGGTAAGGAGAAAAGTGTTCAGTAATCTCCATAGCGGATATTGGCAGCGGCAAGCTCGGTGTGACATGGGGTCTGTAGTCGAGACGGTGAAGCCACAGGTTTACTTCGCCTGTTAAAATAGGGTCTTCGAGAATCGTTCCCAGGCGGATGATGATGTTCCGATTTAATTGATAGACTTCGCCGTTTTCGATGCGAGACATCTGCTTTTGGGACAATGGGACGGTTTGGGCCAACTTTTGTTGGGTCCATCTCTTTGTCCGTCTGAGGTCGCGGATGCGGGAACCAACATCAAGCATGGGTTTCGGGTCCTCCCTTAATTTGGGTCGTAATCAAATGGGATTTATGGTCCTCAGCGGAATCGTAGGGTTACCCATACTAGGAAAAAAGCATAGTGCCTACACCGAAATACCCTACCAAAACGATGAGTGCCACAGCAAGAGGCGATCCCTTACAAATTATACCTCACTCCGAGAAGGTCTGGGTTGATTGGTTGGTTGTTCGGAAATGGACAATCGAGTCATTGACACCACGCGAACAATAAATCAAGAAAGATACTCCTGCGACACCCGAAGTCGTGTCGACTAGTGTCAATACCACCGACGGTGTCGTCGGCGTCGCCGTGGTCGATAGCTGTAGCACGGGCGGTTATTAGGGCGTAATCGGCTGGCCCATCTACGGCGGCGGATCATTCGACGCATTGGGTCCCAAGTAAATCCCTCGCCCGCCCAACGTAGTAAAATAGTAAACCTGATTGAGCGGAGCCCAATAAATGGGGGGAATTGCGAATGCATCCAGGCTTGTTGTTGCCATGGGAGATACCCCCGCATGAGGGCGTATTCCTTGCGAAGGAGCGGCGTCGTCAAGTCCTGGGTCGGAATGATGATGGGAGCAGCGGAGTGGACGGTCGGCTGAGAAGTGGGAGCGACCGTCCGACTGGCGCCCGGCGCGGGATGATGAAGCAGGACGGCGGCGACCACAAGGGCCACGCCGCGCCCGATTGACGAACCAGGTGAGTCTTCATCAGGAACAAAACATCCTCGAATGATTGAAAATCGGAATGCGCATCGCGACACGTTAACGCGGATGTTTTTACCGCCCTATAGCCCCCCGCTCAATCCCATCGAAGGTTTATGGGTCTGGCTGAAATCTTCCGTTATGTGCCATGTCTGTTTCCACACCGTCGAGGCCATTATCTCGGCGGTGAACGGGTTCCTCGCCACCATTAGCCAGGATCCGATGACCATCATCGACCGCCTCTGCGTCCGGGTCTAAAGGCGACCCGCTCTCATCCGTTCTCGTCCGATGCCACTGGGGTCGGGCGGCATTTTCCTGTACGCATAGGACTGAGTCGGCGCCAGTCTGGCGCCGACTCAGTGTCGCGGGCGTTTGATCCGCATCCCCATCGTACGTGAGGATCGTCGCGGAATTCCATGCAGATAAATACAAATTCACTTGTCCTAAAGTGCCAATTTTAGCATATGTTTCCTTCTGCTATTGTAATTCTTTTTGACCGAATATATAGTTATCGTGGTGCTGAGTTCTTATGGTATGGCAGTTCGTTTGGCTTCTGGCGTTTCGCCTCTCGGCATCTCCGGACCGGGCTCACCAATTGTTCCTTAGTCTATGAGTATTCCTGTAACTCCGAAAGGAGAAAGGAGTGTTTTGACGTTGGAGCGGTTGACGGTGATGCCGGGGACATTTCGTCCGGCGGTTTACTGGTACCTAAGTTTCCGTTGCAACCTGGCCTGTAAGCATTGCTGGGTCGATTCATCTCCGACTTTTGATACGAGCAACGACCTAACACAAACCGAGGCCTTGGCGGCAGCTCGCAAGATTGGTGCCTTAAAGCCATCAGTAGTTACCCTGTCTGGCGGGGAGCCCCTCTTCCGCAAGGATGCTGCGGAGATACTAAACGAGTTATGGGAGTCTGGCGTAGATAATATCCGTATAGAAACCAACAGCATGATTTTGCCGGTTCGAGTAATGGAGACATTGAAAAGAATCAATGACCAAGGGGCATTGCTATTTCGACCAGCCTCGATGGGGGGAATGTGGAGTCACACGAGGCCATACGGGGGCCGAAAAGCTTTCGGCGAGCGGTTTCAGGGATGCAGAAATTGCGGGACAAAAATATCTCCGTTGAAGTTCAATGTGTGGTCAACCGGTTTAACCTTAGTTCGGTTCTGGACCTTGTAGAGGTCGCAAAGAACGTTGGGGCTAAAATGCTGAAGTTTGTGTTTGTTAATCCGATAGGTCGGGCAAAGGAAAACTACGACGAGTTGGGGATACCTCATCAGGAATATGTGCGCACCCTCGAATTCCTGGCAGACGTTTCCGAACAATTCCCTGGGTTCGTTAGGTTGAAAACACCACCGGCAGTTATACCGCCTCACCTATACAGACGATTCGGCCAAGAGGAAGCACAGAGAGAAGTGTGGTACGGATGCGGGTTCCCCTTGATGGGAGTGTTACCCGATGGTACAGTGACCATTTGCGCACTGACGAGGTCGCACGAAGAAATAAAGTTTGGGCACGTCCTCGAAGACGACCTGTTGACATTGTGGCGACGTGGTAAGGGTTGGGAAATGCGGCAACAGTACATGGAGACTAAGTTGGAGGGGATATGCGGTGATTGTATTTTCCGTGATACGTGCAAGGGTTCGTGTAGGGCCCACGCCTATGATGAGTACGGCAGTTTGACAGGGCCATATCTTTTGTGCCAGCAGTTAGCCGACGAAGGACTGTTCCCTAGTTTGTATCGAACTAGTGTTTTGGAGTCTCGGTGTGGATGAACGATGGCACGTTATAACGCTGGTTCGCCGCAACGGCGACTTTGATAAGTTGACCTTCGGTCTTTGGTTATCCACACTCGGCGATGCAACACTCTACATTGGTGTTGTATGGTATGTTGCGCGATTAGAGCCCATGTATCTTCCTGTACTCGGCATGGTCATGCTGATTCCCCGCATTTTGACTATGGTAGGGGGTTGGATTGTAGACCAAGTGGACCTTCGCAAACTCATGATACGTCTCGATATCTTGCGCGGAGTGTGCCTTCTTGGGGCATCGTTTATCTTGACTGGTTCGGGAACAGATGTGAGGACCACGTTCCTAGCGATTGGATGTCTGGCAGTTATTTCGCTGGGCGATGCCATGTACTCACCCGCCACTATGGCTTTGCTTCCGGAGGTGTTGAAACAGGAGGATCTGTTGGCAGGAAATGGGCTGCTGACCACGGCGAACCACTTGGCCCGCATCGGTGGACAAGTAGTCGGAGGTTTAACTGTTTTTGTATTGCCTTTGCGCGCTGTTCTTCGACTAGATGCGGTGACGTTTGGAGTGAGCGCCGTAATGCTAATGCTGATCAGGCTTGGTGCATTGAATCGATTGGAAGTTGGCAAGAAGGTATTGACGCGCGAGCTATTGTCATCATGGACGATTCTGTCCCGCGTCCCATGGCTAAAAGTCGTCGCCCCGGCAAGTATCGCCATAAACATCTTTTTCTCGGTCACTATGATTATCCTTCCATTGTTCATTCGGCGGGCTTACGGTGGGTCAGCATTGGCGTACAGTGTCTTTCTGTCAGCGTGGTCGGGCGGCCAAATTCTCGGATCGTTAACGGTTCCTTTTTGGAAACGTTTCAAGCTCCACAAGGCCACCAGTTACGCAGCATTTCTGCAAGGAGCATGCTTCCTGATTGTCGCACTGACCCACACCCTGTGGGTAGGCTTGATATTATTTGCCGTGGCAGGCTACGCGAACAGTTCCAGTAATGCTTTGAAAAATACGCTTTTTATCGAACGGACTCCTCAAGGCTTGCGCGGACGTACGTTCGGATTTCTTGGGGGCTTCGTGCAAATAGGTGCACCAGTGGCCCCTCTCGTTGCATCGCTAATTATTGCGAAATATCCGCTCTGGACCGCGTGGGTTGTTACTGGCTTGATTAGTCTGACACTAGGGGCGATTTACTTAATATTCATGGAGCGTCCGATCGCTGAAAGTGATTCCCGTGCGGCTACCTGAGTGCATAGATCCGGATCTCGCAGTTAAACTGGGATTTCCTTTTGACCCGGATCGACCTCTGAGCACCATAGGTTTGCATGGGTTAACTTATGAGTCGTATTTCGGGCGCCGTGGCAGCGAGGTGGTTATCTCCGCATCTTTGTGGAAACTGTCTTGATGTTTCCGAACTCCTGTGCGGGTACTTGCGTGCGGGTTCGGGTCGCGTTCGGTCTTTGTGGTCTGGGGGGGCCACTTTACGGATCCCGATGCTCAAACCTATTTTGCGGAGATGAATGACGTTTCGTGCGCCCAATTCTATCCCAATAGTATCCGATGTGAAACATTTGCGTTGGACGCGGGCTGGTGGTTGTGGCTTCCGATTTCTGTGCAAAGTAGCGTCGGCGATATTTCGCTCTCCTGTGCATATGTATTGGCACCCTGTACGTCCATCACGACCGAAGATCTCCACGGAGTATCGGGAAGTGCTACTCAACGTACACCGGCCAATGGAGCCTGTAGCTATTAAGGACGAAGCGGATGGTTGAACCAGGAAGGGAACGAAGATATCGGCGCGAGTTCCCATTGCCAGGGAAATGTTAAGGTGATGTTCCCAGCCGAACGTAGCGCGGTGTAATAGGCACCGGCGGAGGTGGAGTAGAGAATGGGAGGCCGTCCGTCCTGGCGCCATTCGTTTTGTAACCAGTGCGGTTGCCAGTGCATGAGCCACGCCTCCCGTGTGAGCAACGGCGCGGAAGCGGCCGGCGCTGGCGGCCGGATGGGTTGGACACTGGTCATCGACTGAGGTGATTGCACAACCGGGGTGGCCTGATGGTGCAAGGCGACCGCCATTAGGGTGATGGCGGCCACCACGCCGACCGCCGTGCCATAGGTCATCCATTGTTTTTCGCGCATGGGTTAACCTCCTTGGGTATCAGTCAGATCATTGTTATCGAGTTGGATACTGTTGAGAATCCGGCTCAAGGTGGGACCCGAGGGACCGCTCGCCCAGACCGTGATGGCCCCCTGCATGCCGGAACCGGTGAAGAGGAACCCTTGAAACCCCTGGCAACGGAACGGATAGATCGATGATTCGTAGGCCGTGATCGTGCATCCGGATTGCGGAAAAGCCAGGGACGGGTCAAAGGGACTCGATGGGAGGACCACATTATGATTCGGCCCGTAGGCGGACGAGATGATCAGATGCAATTGATTGTGGCCGGAGGGCGAAGACCATAAGGAGGGAGGCCCCCAACCCGTTGCCATCCGAAACGGACGGCGTGGCATCCCAAGTTGAAGGCAAGACCATCGTGCCGAGGGATTGGCCGGCCAGCATGATGGGCGTCGAGAGCCAAGAGACCGGGGCCGCCGAGCTGGTCATTGCGGGTGAAGAGGACGCCGAAGGCGACGGAACCGCCGACGACGAATAGGTAGAATATGCGCCCGGAGATGGCGAAGAATGCGGAACGGGAGCAACCGTCCGGGCTACGATCGTCGGACCACACAACGGGAGGTGTATGCGCATGCAATTTCCCTCGCTTTCGCTTGCTGGGACGGAGATGATCCTCATCGAATAGAT
>JAJYPK010000071.1 GCA_021795465.1 Bacillota bacterium | reverse complement strand
ATCTCGCTTATCCCCCAAATGGCGATCGATGGAAATCGTTTACCCGATCTATTCCCGGTCGACGATGAGGTGCTGGTACTCGGTCCTCTGGGCGATTCTAAAGAGGGGCTTCGCCTAGTGGGGCCACGTGCTGTGGCCTATAATATTGCACTTTTAGGTTCATCCGTGGCATTATTAGCTCGAGAAGCATTAATGGCAGATCAAGGCGATTCGGTGATGGCGCTCAGTCCCCTTTATGTCCGAACTCCCGCCATTACTATGGCGGGACAAGTTTACGAAATCGAGGGTGATGAAATTCATGGCGGTCAGTGATGATGTTTCGGAACATGTGCCCTCTGGAGTTTTGGTCCGCGACATGTATTTAGTGGATCTGGACGCGGTGATGGCGATCGAAGCCCATTCGTTTCCCACACCGTGGTCTCGTAACGCATTTCAGACCGAGATTTTGGAAAATACGTTTGCTACCTACTTGGTGTTGGACTTTCACGGACGTGTGGTCTCTTACGGAGGCATGTGGATTATTCTCGATGAGGCGCATGTGACAAACGTCGCAGTCCACCCCGACTATCGTGGACACCACCTCGGTGAGCGCATGATGGACGGCATGATCGAACGGGCGCGAGCGTTAGGCGTGCAGCGCATGACCCTAGAGGTCCGGCGGGGCAACATCGTGGCGCAAAATTTATATCATAAGATGGGGTTCGTGCAGTTAGGGGTCCGTCGCGGGTATTACACCGATACGCACGAAGATGCGTTTATTATGTGGAAGGATCCCCTGTAATCTCTTCGGTGGGATGCCTACGTACGATCCGCCCTCCCCACCATGCGGCGAAGACGCCGAGTATGCCATAGAAAACTCCTCCCATGAGACTGATTAAGACAATATTGGCCGTTACGTGAAGGTGGAGCATGGTCATTGCGGCTTCACGGGGAACCCCATGTAATTGACTCATGAAGGCGGCTTGAGCGATGGGGAGGCGGAGGAGATATTGGTAGACTAATGCTCCTGAAAACGCCGTCACGAGGCCGACCAGAAACGTCGGCAGCACAAATCGGCGATGCCGTTTGGCGAGACTCCGTCCTAACAGCACAAAAATAATGACACTCATAAGGAATACAAAAAAGTGACCCAGCGTTAAGAGACGGTAGGTGGCGGATGACAACACCAATGGGGCCGGTGCCGAGAATATTAAAAGGAGGAGAAACCCATAGGTCCATAGCACAATGCTTAGGCTCCTTTCTTTTGAACCCGAAATCGGGTATGGATGTAGTATGGGCAAAACCGGTAAAATTAACGCGAGAAGCCAGGGGAGGTGGGAAATCTGAAGGTCTTGGGGATAGAATCATCGTGCGATGATACCGCGATTGCCGTGGTGGAGGACGGTCGTACCTTGGTATCCCAAGCGGCAGCGTCCTCTGCTAAGATTCATGCCCGATATGGGGGTATCGTACCCGAAGTGGCGGCTCGCGAGCATACCATGGCGATTCTTCCGGTGCTCGAGGAGACCCTCGAGCGGGCACAAATCCCGCTCGCGGCGCTTGACGCCATCGCTGTGACCGAGGGTCCGGGGCTCTTAGGTGCCCTGTTGATCGGGGTGACCTTTGCTAAAGCGTTAGGCGTCGGTCTCGGCATTCCGGTGGTCGGAGTGCATCATTTAGAGGCCCATCTTTATGCCAATGCCCTGATCGCACCGATTACCTTTCCCGCATTGGGGCTTTTGGTCTCAGGTGGGCACACCACGTTGGTACTCTGGGAGGGTCATGGTCAACTTAAGGTTTTGGGAGAAACGCGCGATGATGCTGCAGGCGAGGCCTTTGATAAAGGGGCCCGGGTGCTGGGCCTTCCCTATCCGGGTGGCCCTCAAATCGAACGGTTGGCCCGAACCGTCGAGGTAAAGTCCGGACTTCGCCTCCCATTGGCCAATTTAGGATCGAAGAGCCTGGATTTTAGTTTTAGTGGTCTTAAAACCGCGACGCGAGAAATGGCATCGACCCATCCTACCCGGCGCGCGGAAATTGCTTTGGCTCTAGAAGACGCCGTGGTTCGAGCCTTGGTCAAAATTACGGAGCGCGCCCTCACGCAGTATCCTGTGGCAGATCTCTATCTGGCCGGAGGGGTGACCGCTAATGGGGCGCTTCGGCAAGCGATGGCGGATTTGGCCGCACGGCGCCAGGTCCGTCTGCACCTTCCACCGATGGGGTTATGTACGGACAATGCGGCTATGGTTGCCGCGTTAGGGTATTATCGACTCGGTCAAGGGCATCGCATGAAAAATGACGACTCGGCGCGAACGACGTATTCCCTGGGCGATTAAAAGCCTGTGTATAAACTGTGGATAGAGTGGATAATTATGTCACCTTAAGGGAGAATGATAGGTATGTTGCTAAAATATGGAGAATATGAGCCATCGCTGGCGCACCCCGTCTTTATTGCGCCCGGATCGTACTTGATTGGTCAGGTTCGTGTCGAACAAGAGGCTTCAATCTGGTTTAACGCGGTGGTGCGGGCTGACATAACGCCCATCACCATTGGTGCTCGAACGAATGTGCAAGATGGGGCGGTGCTCCATGCGGATCCTGGATATCCTTGTCAGATTGGGCATGATGTCACCATCGGGCATCGGGCCGTGATCCACGGGGCAACCCTCGAAGACTATGTTTTGGTGGGGATGGGTGCCATCATTATGAATGGAGCGCAGATCGGCCACCATTGTATCGTAGGAGCTGGAGCCGTAATCCCCGAGGGATTGGTGATTCCGCCCCGAAGTCTGGTATTGGGGATGCCAGCCCGTGTGGTGCGTTCTGTGTCCGATCACGATCAGAAGCATATTGAACAGGCCGCTCAACATTATGTGGATCGATGGGTGGACCAAAACTGGGCCTTCCATTAGAGTCACATCAGGTAGGATAGGGAGGCTTCGCAGGGATGAAACAGGTGCATTTTATCGGAATCGGTGGATACAGTATGAGTGGGTTGGCCCTCTTATTACACGGTCAGGGGTACCGAGTGACGGGGTCGGACATGAAGCGTTCCAGTCGCACCGAACGGTTAGAAGAAGCCGGGATTCCGGTCTATTACGAACATCGACCGGAATGGATTCAGGGTCAAGATTTGGTGGTCTATAACACAGACGTGTCGCCCGATAATGCAGAGCGGCGTGAAGCCGAACACCAAGGGGTTCGGCTTTTGCATCGGTCCGAGATTTTAGCCGAGGCGCTCTTGCCTTATAAAGCCATTACGGTGAGCGGTACTCACGGGAAGACCACCACCACGACGATGATTGGGACCATCTTGCAGCATCAGGGACTCGATCCCACGGTGTTGGTCGGGGGAGAAGTTCCCCAGTTCAAGGGAAACTTGCTCGTGGGCAAGGGTGCTTACGCCGTGGCGGAGGCCGATGAAAGCGATGGGACGTTTTTGCGCTATCGACCCATGGTGGCTGTGGCCACCAATGTAGAACCCGAGCATTTAGATCACTTTGGCGGAAGTTTTGAACGATTGGTGGCCGCCTTTGAAGAATACTTAGCTAAAGTTCCCCCGAGTGGATTAGCCGTGATCGGAATCGACAACGCGATTCTCCGACAAATTGGGGAGCGTCTCTCGGTACCCGTTGCCGGGTACGGGATATCTGACGATGCCATGGTCCGCGCTCGCGATGTGACGACATCGGCGAAGGGTACGACGTTTACGTTGGAAGTTGAGGGTAGGGTTCAAGGGCAAGCGGAATTACGAGTGCCGGGCATTCACAATGTCGTTAACGCGCTCGGGGCTTTAACGGCAGCCCACCATGTAGGGGTCCCGTGGGTCGATGGTATCGAGAGTATGCGCGAGTTTACCAATGCCGCGCGCCGATTCCAGGTTCTCTTTGATGGACCCAGTCGTGTAGTGGATGACTACGCGCATCACCCGACAGAAATCCAGTCGACCTTGCGTGCGGCGCGTCAAGTCACCTCGGGCCGGGTGCTCGCCTTATTCCAACCACAGCGCTATGTCCGCACTAAAAACCTGTGGCAAGATTTTGTGGAGAGCTTTTCGGATGCCGATGAACTCTACCTGACCGACATCTACGCACCGCCCGGGGAGCCCATAATTCCCGGGGTCACGGGAGCCGCATTGGCCCATGCGGTGTCCGAACGGCAGGGTAAAGATGTGTATTTTTATTCCGATATGATGGGCGCCATTGAGCCAATTTTGTTGGACTTACAACCGGGAGATACGTTGATTACGATGGGTGCCGGGAACGTATATCAGGTAGCGGAAATTATTGCGGACCAATTGCGATCGAGGTGATGGCTCTGGTAGACTTGGTTAAACTTTAGGGAGGGCGAATCACGGTGGATTTTGATGAAAAATTTGGTAAAGAGGCGCTAACCTTTGATGATGTGTTACTGACCCCGGCCCATTCCGAGGTCTTGCCCCGGGATGTCAATTTGGCCACCAGGCTGACCCGTAACGTGAGGCTAAATATGCCGTTGATTTCCGCGGGAATGGACACGGTGACCGAGGCGCGGATGGCCATTGCCATTGCCCGCGAAGGCGGCGTCGGGGTGATTCATAAGAACATGGGTATTGACGAACAGGCCAGCGAAGTGGATAAGGTCAAACGCTCAGAGCATGGGGTCATTATTGACCCCATATTTTTAGGCCCGGATCATCCTGTCCGCGATGCCCTCGAACTGATGAGCCGGTACCGGATTTCAGGGGTGCCCATTGTGCGCGATGGGGGTTATCTGGTCGGTATCTTAACGAACCGTGATCTGCGTTTTGAGCAAGACTTTAACCGCGCGATTGAGGAAGTGATGACCAAGGAGAATCTGGTTACCGCAAACGAAGGCACCACGTTAGAAGAAGCCAAGATGCTGCTGGGTAAGCACCGGATCGAAAAGCTGCCGCTCGTGGATAAACAAGGCCGACTCCGAGGGCTGATTACGATTAAGGACATCGAGAAGGCTCGGAAATTTCCCCATGCGGCCAAAGATATGAATGGGAGACTGCTGGTGGCCGCCGCCGTGTCTGTGGGATCGCAAACGCTGGAGCGTGTAGAGGCACTCGTTGCGGCTCGTGTCGATGTAGTGGTGGTGGACACCGCGCATGGCCATTCCGCGGGCGTCTTAGAAACGATTCGTTTGATTAAATCAACATTTAGCGACATTGATGTCATTGGCGGTAATGTGGCGACGAAAGAAGGGGCCTTGGCCCTGATTGACGCGGGTGTCGATGCCATTAAAGTGGGCGTGGGTCCGGGTTCCATTTGTACGACGCGAGTGGTGGCGGGCATTGGAGTGCCGCAGATCACGGCAGTATGGGAAGCGTATCAAGCGGCCCAGGCTCACGGGGTGCCTGTTATAGCTGACGGGGGCATCCGTTGGTCGGGAGATGTGGTGAAGGCACTGGGTGTCGGAGCCACCACGGTAATGCTCGGCTCGTTATTTGCAGGGACCGAAGAAAGCCCCGGCGAACTCGAGATTTTTAAGGGTCGATCGTTCAAAGTGTACCGTGGTATGGGATCTTTAAGTGCCATGAAACAAGGATCGAGCGACCGATATTTCCAAGAGGATATGGACGTGGAAAAACTGGTTCCCGAAGGCATTGAGGGTCGCGTGCCGTACCGAGGGTCCTTGGCTGACACGGTGTATCAGTTGCTGGGCGGAGTCCGGTCGGGTATGGGATATTGCGGGACCAGAACACTTGACGAATTACGCGAACGAGGACGATTTTTGCGGATTACCAATGCGGGTTTGGTCGAAAGTCATCCGCATGATGTGCAAATCACAAAAGAGTCACCCAATTATAGTTTGTAGCCGCGGAGGGGAAGATCTTGGCACGTTTGCTGATTGAAGGCGAGCACTCCTTAGCGGGAGAGGTTGCGATCGAGGGTTCCAAAAATAGCGCCTTGCCTATTATTACCGCTGCGGCATTGGCGGCAGAAGGCGTCACGGTCCTAGAAAATGTCCCACGCTACACGGATATTCTAGACTTGTGCGAAATCTTACGACAGCTGGGAGCCGTGGTGGAATGGGACAGTACCACATGTCTTAGGATCGATGCCGGGGGTCTTCAACATTATGAGGCACCATATGAACTCGCTCGTAAGTTAAGGGGATCTACGTATGTGGTAGGGCTCTTGTTAGCCCGCCTGGGTAAAGCCAATGTCGCGTTTCCCGGGGGGTGCCAGATTGGTGCGCGGCCCGTCAATTTTCACGTGCGTGGATTTGAAGCGCTGGGTGCCACGATGGGATTGGAGCACGGATCGATTATTGGAGAGGTCGACGGGCGCCTGACCGGGACCCGCATTTATATTGAGCGCGCTTCATTTGGAACCACGATTAACTTGATGATTGCAGCGAGCTTAGCTCGCGGTACCACCATTCTCGAAAATGCCGCCATGGAGCCCGAAATTGTCGATATGGCTAATTTCTTAAATGCAATGGGGGCTCGGGTTCGCGGCGCAGGAACCAATCTTATCCGTATTGCAGGAGTGACATCGCTTCATGGTGCGCATCATGAAATCATTCCGGATCGGTTAGAAGCGGGAACTTATTTGATTGCTGCGGCAGTTACTGGCGGTGTGGTGACGGTGACCAATGTAATTCCCGAACATTTACGGACGGTGTTATTGAAATTGGAACAGGCCGGGGCCGAGGTCGAGGAAGATATGGACTGGATTCGCTTGTCGATGGATCAAAGAGCCGTCGCGGTGGATATTGAGACGTTACCGTACCCGGGATTTCCCACAGATCTCCACCCTCAGATGGTGTCGTTGCTTAGCGTCGCCGATGGGGTCGCGGTGGTACAAGAAACCGTTTTCGAAAATCGTTTTGGGTACACTCACGACTTAGTCCGCCTTGGCGCTAATATTAAGGTTGAGCACGAAACCGCCATTGTGCGTGGCGTTGATGTTCTGACTGCCGCTCCGGTTGAAGCCCAAGATATTCGTGGCGGTGCGGCGTTGGTTCTGGCGGCTTTGGGAGCCTCTGGGACAACCGTGGTAGACCGAGTGGAATATATCGATCGAGGATATCACGCGATTGAAAAGAAGTTGGCTCAATTGGGAGCGAAAATTCATCGAGAGCTTTGAAAGTGGGGAATTGATATGTCAGAGACCGTCGTGGTTAGCCTAGCCCGCACACCGTTTGTGTCGTTTGGAGGAGTCATGAAGGATATAGCCGCCACGGACCTCGGCGCCGTGGCGATTCGAGGGGCGCTTGATCGGGGAGGGGTTCCCAATGATGCCATCGATTACGTGTTTATGGGTCAGGTGGTCCAGGCCAGTGCCGGCCAAATTCCTTCGAGACAGGCGTCCATCCGAGCCGGGCTACCCAACGAAGTGCCTTCGGATACCATTAATAAGGTCTGTGCCTCCAGTCTTCGAGCGGTAAACCTGGCCGACATGGCGATTCGTCTGGGTGAGATTCGGTCGGCCGTGGCGGGGGGAATGGAATCGATGAGCCGGGCGCCTTATTTGGTACCGAATGCCCGTTGGGGACTTCGGATGGGCGACAGTACGCTGGTGGATTCTGTGGTGCATGATGGCTTGTGGTGTAGTTTTGGCGATTGTCACATGGGGGTCTATGGAAGCGAGGTAGCCAAGGAGTTTAAGATTACACGCCAAGCTCAAGACGAATGGGCGTATCGAAGCCACGTACGTGCCTTAGATGCCATCCACCGTGGTCGCTTTGCCAAAGAGATTGTACCCGTCACGGCACCCGGGAAAAAAGGCAGCACCGTCATAGCGGAGGATGTCGGCCCGCGTGCGGACACTTCTGTGGAAAAACTCGCATCCTTGCGCCCGGTGTTTGTTAGTGATGGCACGGTGACTGCGGGCAATGCGCCGGGATTGACCGATGGCGCCACTGCCTTGGTGTTGATGGAACGGCACGAGGCGGAGCAGCGTGGGCTTCCGATTTTAGCCACGATTCTGGCGTCGGGCCAATATTCTAGCGAGCCCAAGTATCTGCATACAGTTCCCGCTTACGCCGCAGAGGCCGCATTGAAAAAGGCCAAGCTCTCTAGCAAAGATGTGCATCTAGTGGAAATCAACGAGGCGTTTGCGGCGGTTGCCTTGACTAGCCTGCGATTGGCTGAGTTTGACCCTGACATCGTGAATGTCAATGGGGGGGCCGTGGCGTTGGGGCATCCCATTGGGGCTTCTGGGGCTCGGATCCTCATGACCTTAATCATAGAACTGCAAGAGCGTGGGGGCGGCATTGGAGTCGCCGCTATTTGTAGCGGCGGCGGGCAAGGCGAAGCGACCGTCATTCGAGTCGAATAATCCCTCATCACGATAAGCTGAGCCAACGAAAGGATCGATAGCATGATTAAGACCCTATTAGTGATCGGTTCGGGCCAAATGGGGGCCGGGATCGCCGAAACGGCGATCACCCATGGCATTCCCACCTTTCTTACCGATGCCGATGCCACGCAAAGGGAAAGAGGACTAGCCGGGATTACCGCGCGTTTAAATCGGCAAGTGGAGAAAGGGAAGCTCCAGGGCCTAGACCGGGACCGAGCACTTTCTCGCTTGTCCCTCGTGGAGTCGATTCACGATGTGACCGATGTGGACCTGGTCATCGAAGCTATCGTGGAACGCGAGGAAGTCAAACGATCAGTATTCGAAGCAGCCGATGCCTGGTTCCCACCCGCCACGATTTTTGCTTCAAATACCTCATCTATTGCAATTACTCGGCTAGCCCATGCCACCCGACGACCTGAAAGGTTTATTGGCATGCATTTTATGAATCCGGTGCCCGTTATGACCTTAGTTGAGGTTATTCGGGGTGCCTTAACCGATGGAGATACGGTAACGGAGGTTATAGAGACCGCACAGGCGATGGGCAAGACCCCCATAGAGTCCGAGGATTATCCGGGTTTCATTGCTAACCGCATCTTGATGCCCATGATTAACGAGGCCATTTTTGCGCTCCAAGATGGCGTCGGGACCCGAGAGGGCATCGACGCGGTGATGAAACTGGGGATGCATCATCCGATGGGGCCCTTAACCCTGGCCGATTTCATCGGCCTGGATACGTGCCTTTTCATCATGCAAGTCCTTTATGACGGGTTTGGTGATCCGAAATATCGACCGGCACCGTTATTGAAAAAAATGGTGGATGCCGGCCTCTTAGGGAAAAAGACGCGACGTGGTTTTTACACCTACTAGCGATATCGCTACATCAACAGTCTTCCCCTTTTTTCCGTACGACAAACCGATAATGAAAGCGGGGATCAAAGCATGGCAATAGAAAAACCGTTTGGGGTATGGGAAAGTCCGGTGACGTCCAAACGATTGGCCCAGGACCTTAAGCTTCGAGACGTACAATTTAGTCGGGACGGGAATCACCTGGTGTGGTTGGAGGACCGTTCCGGAATCGGGGTCTTGGTTACCAGGCCGGTGAAAGGCGGAGCTATCCGGGATCTCACCGCAGAACTTTCGGTTCGGGCCCGGGTAGGCTATGGTGGGGGAGACTTTACCGTGGGTCGCGATGCCGTGTATTTTATCTCCGAGCGACGGCTCTGGAAAAAACCGATTGGATCCGGAATTCCTCAAGCGATTACCCCACCTGGCTCGATCGACTTGGCTTCACCAACCCTTTCGGCTGACGAAAAATGGGTGGTCTATGTCTACTCCGATGGAGACCAGGATGGTCTTGGTTACGTGGATACCCAAGGGGAGCTTTGGCCGCAAAAACTGACTACCGGCTTCGATTTCTATATGCAGCCGACTTTTAGCCCAGAGGGTTTGGAATTATCCTACATAGCTTGGAATCATCCGAATATGCCGTGGGATGATACCCAGTTGCTCACCGTCTTGCTCCAGGAGTCGCCAAACGGTCTAGACGTGACGGAGACTTCGCAGATCACCGATGGCAAAGGCCTAGTATTTCAACCGACCTACTCTCCCGATGGTAAGTTTCTGGCATTTGTGCACGAGGTGAACGGGTGGAGTCACGTTTTTCTTCAAGATCGAAACACGGGAAATTTATCGCAATTAACCCGTGACGAGGCCGAGTATGCACCACCCGCATGGAGCCAAGGAGAGCATAGTTTGGCTTGGGGGGCGGATAGTCAAACCCTGGTGGCGATTCGTGCGGCCGAGGGACGAGAAGAACCGGTGCTCTTGTCTTGGTCTGAACAGACCGTGGCTCCCTTATCGGTGCCGGGAGCAACCTATTGGGCACAAATTTCGAGTTCGCCGAGCGCCAACGTGATTGCCGCGATTACGTCAGGAGACCAGGAGCCTAGTCAAATCACCCTGATGGTTCCGGGGGGATCTCCGACGGCAGTGCGGTACACCTCAACGAATGAAATTGCGCGAAGTTATCTGGCCAATGCCAAGCCACTCACATGGAAAACTCAGGATGCCTCAGTCCATGGACTCTTTTACCGACCGATGAATCCCGATTACACCTCGATTGGTCTCGCTCCGCTGATTGTCCTGGTTCATGGGGGGCCAACGGGCCACGAGGCGCGTTCCTATAGTGCCCAGACCCAATATTTCACTACGCGAGGGTTTGCGGTGCTTCGCGTCAACTATCGCGGGAGCACCGGGTATGGCAGCACCTATCGTAAGGCATTAGAGCACAATTGGGGGGTTTTTGACGTCGCGGATGCGGTGTCTGGTGCCGAATTTTGCGTGAATCAAGGCTGGGTCAATCCTCGTCAATTGGTGATTATGGGAGGTAGTGCCGGAGGATATACGGTCATGAAAGCCTTGGTGGACCATCCGGGATTCTTTAAAGCGGGGGTGTCTCTCTTCGGGGTGTCTAATCTCTTTACCCTGGCGGCGGAGACGCACAAATTTGAGGCGCGGTATTTGGATTCGATGCTGGGACCACTACCGGAGGCCAGTCACGTGTACCACGAGCGGTCACCGATTTATCATGCCGAGAAGATTCAGGATGCCATGGCGATCTTTCAGGGCGAGGACGATGTGGTGGTGCCGCGCAACCAGGCCGACAGTTTGGTCAAAATCCTCGAGCGGCGTGGGATCCCGCACTTCTATGAAGTCTACCCTGGCGAAGGGCATGGTTGGCGCAAGGCCGAAACCATTGAAAGGTTTTATGAAAGCTTACAGAAGTTTTTGGTGCAGTACGTCATTTATGGCTAATGCTGACGGGAACCGCATCGGGATGGGTGAGTCGGGATAAGGTCACGAACCGCCAACCCCGCCGGCTATACGTGGATAGCACCCACTGGAGAGCGGCCAGCGTTTGCTTGCGCACACCGCCTCCGTCGTGCATAAGAATAATGGCCCCGGGCTTCATTTGGGTTTGAATGATCGTGGTCATGGTATCCACCCCCGGTAAAGCCCAGTCACGGGTGTCGATGGACCATAGGGTAACGGTATAACCATGCGCCTCAAAGAGGCGCAAAAGGGCCTGATTGGTCAAGCCGTAGGGCGGCCGATAAAATGGGGATTCTGGTACCCGTAAGGACTCTAGGAGGCGACTGGTGTTGCGGGCGTCCTGCCACATTCGGGCGGCTCCTACCTGGCGCAAGTTTAGATGGCCCCAACCGTGGTTGGCGACCTCTGAGCCTTGGGCCACTTCGGCCTTAATCAGGCTCGGATAGCGCTTCGCCTGGCTTCCCAGGACGAAGAAGGTGGCGGTGGCATGGTACTGTGAAAGCAACTTCAATATCGCTGGAGTATAATGGGGTGACGGACCATCATCGAAGGTTAGGGCTACCATCCGTTGGGATGTCGTCACATGACTTAAGGCGGGGGGCGCTGGTTCGGCCCATAGCAGTCCCAGGGCAGCGGTTAGAATGGCGAACGGCGTGGCGACGTACCAGCGATAGAACATTGAACGACTCCTCTTAGGGTCATCTGTTGGTCTTCCCCATCTTACGCGGAGTCAATGGACAATATGAAGCCGACTACACACCGAGGAGAGATGGGAATGGAAAATATCATTGCACCGCACGACCTGTCCGGCGATCCGATCTGGGGGCAAATCGATCCGTGGGCGATTCAGGTTCGCCGTCAGATTCATCGCTACCCCGAACTGGGGTTGGATACCCCACGAACGCAAGCCGTGGTCGAAGCGGCCATGGACGAGTTAAAGATCTTATATCACCGCCCGATTGCCCACGCCGTGTTGGGCCGCCTTGGACCACGGGATGGTCCTGGCCTCCTGCTTCGGGCTGATATGGACGGACTCCCGATCACCGAGGAGACAGGCCTGGATTTTGCGTCGAGGGTGCCCGGCCGTATGCATGCCTGTGGCCACGATGCCCATACGGCAATGCTACTTTCGGCCGCGCGATATTTAAAGGCCCATGAAAACCAGTTAAAACGACCTGTGGTGCTGATGTTCCAGCCGGCCGAAGAGGGCCCGGGTGGAGCCCTACCTATGTTGGAAGCCGGAATTCTAGAACATCCCCCGGTTAGTGAGGCGGTCATGGTTCATGTGGACTCCGATCTTCCAGTCGGCGTTATTGGCTTAAAGTCGGGACCGGCCATGGCTTCCCCTAATGCGTTTACGATTGTGGTAAAAGGTCGTGGTGGTCACGGTGCCCATCCCGATAAGGGTGTCGATGCTATCGTAACAGCCGCCGCGATTATCCAAGCGTGCCAGACTCTCGTGAGTCGCGAACAAGATCCTGTGGTGCCTTTGGTGGTGACCTTTGGCACCATCATGGGGGGGTATCGAGAAAATGTGCTGGCGGATCGAGTGACGATGAGCGGGACGATTCGGATTTTGGTCCCCGAGCAGCGGACACCGTTTCTTAACCGATTTTGCGCGTTGGTTCATCATATTGCCGAGGCGTACCGGGCTCAAGTAGAGGTAACAATTAACCCTGGATATCCAGCCCTCGTTGCCGACGTCAATTTTACTGCTACGGTTGGCGAGCGGATTGGCGATGTGCTTGGCGCAAATCGGGTGGCATGGCTCACGGTGCCTTCGATGGGAGCCGAAGATTTTGCGTACATTGCGCAACGAGTACCGGCGACCAACCTTCAGGTAGGGGTCGTGGGTGCGGGCTCCGCCAGTGGGATCCACTCGCCTGGCTTCATCTTGGATGAAGGTGCCATTGGGGTAGGGGCAAGAGCATTGTCCGCGCTAGCTCTGTTTCTTGACGAGTAAATGACGAGGGGGACGCAGCTGATGGGAGGTCTGGATGAATTTCCCCATCTCAATCCGGCGGGTGAAGTCCACATGGTGTCGGTATCGAATAAAGAGGACACGCTAAGAAGGGCTAAAGCAGAGGGGCGAATTTTAGCCCCTGGCGACGTGCTGGAGTCGGTACGACGAGGGATGACCAAAAAGGGTGATGTGTTAGCAGTGGCGCGCGTGGCGGGGATTATGGGAGCCAAACGGACGGCAGAATGGATTCCGCTATGTCACCCCATCGCGCTGACCGGGATTCGTGTGGGGATTGACATCGATGACGAGGGATTCGTGGTAACAGCCGAGACTGAAACCCGGGCAGGAACCGGTGTCGAAATGGAAGCCATGACGGCGGTGTCAGCGGCGCTTTTGACCCTGTACGATATGCTCAAAGCCCAACACCGGGGCCTAGTCTTAACGAAAATTCACTTAGTCGAGAAGACCGGAGGGAAAAGTGGAGACTACTTCTTTGCCGAATAAGCCTGAACGTCGCATTGCGGTGTTGACGAGTAGTGACGCCGGGGCACGTGGGGAACGTGAGGATGTGTCGGGGCGATTATTAAGCGTGAAAGCAGCCCAACTGGGTTCCGTGGTCGCCAGCGTGATCCTCCCGGATGAGCCCGATCTCTTGGAACACCAAATTCGGCAGTGGGTCGCGGACCAGATCGATCTGATCTTGAGCACTGGCGGCACGGGTCTTGGACCCCGGGATGTGATGCCGGAGGTGACCTCGCGGCTGATTGAACGTGAGGTCCCCGGGATGGCCGAGGCGATGCGGCACGCGTCGTTGCAATATACCCCGATGGGCATGTTGTCGCGGGGCGTCGTCGGCATTAGCCAGACGACTCTCATTATTAATTTCCCTGGAAAACCTCAAGCGATCGAAGAACTATGGGGGCTCATAAGCCCGGTGATTCCACATGCTTTAGACTTGATCGCGGGGCATACCCGCCATCATCTGTAGGGAAAATTTTTGTGCATTGGGGCTAAACGGGGTTTGACGACGCCATAACTTTTGAGTACACTCTGATTTGGAACGATTAGCACTCACTAGCAGAGAGTGCTAACAAATCAACATAGTGGTAGGAGGAGAGTACCTATGGATATTCGTCCCTTAGCGGACCATGTGGTAATCGAGCTGGTTTCAGAGGAGACTACCGCCTCTGGGATAGTCTTGCCTGATACTGCTAAAGAGAATTCACAGCGCGGACGTGTGGTAGCCGTGGGTAGCGGCCGGTTGCTGGAGAACGGGAACCGAGCGCCCCTTGAGGTTCGCGTTGATGATGTCGTGTTGTTTGATGACAGGCTCGCGACCAAGCTGCGTGAAGCAAATCGGGATCTGCTTCTGGTATCGGAGGCTAGTATTCTCGCAGTTTTGACCCCCGCGAAAGCCTTTGTCTAAGGCCCTATAGCTTACAACTCTTTCAGGAGGTTATTGCAGATGGCAAAGCAGATCATTTATGACGAAGAGGCGCGTCGCGCCCTAGAACGTGGTGTGGATAAACTCGCCAACGCGGTAAAAATTACTCTCGGTCCCAAGGGCCGCAACGTGGTATTGGAAAAGAAATTTGGCGCACCGTTAATCACCAACGACGGGGTGACCATTGCGCGAGAGATTGAACTCGAAGATCCATTTGAGTCGATGGGTGCTCAACTCGTCAAGGAAGTTGCCACGAAGACCCAAGATGTGGCAGGGGACGGCACCACCACCGCGACCGTATTGGCGCAAGCGATGGTTCACGAAGGACTCAAAAATGTGACTGCCGGGGCCAACCCGATGGGCATTAAGCGTGGAATTGAACATGCTGTGAGTGCTGCGGTGGAGGAAATTAAAAAGATCGCAGTACCGATTAAAGGCAAGGAAGCCATTTCGCAGGTGGCCTCGATTTCGGCCAACGACGATGAAATTGGAACCTTAATTGCCGAAGCGATGGAAAAGGTAGGCGCGGATGGTGTCATTACGGTAGAGGAATCCAAGACCACCGGCACCACGTTAGAGACCGTCGAAGGGATGCAGTTCGACCGTGGTTACATATCCCCCTACATGGTGACGGACACGGAAAAGATGGAAGCTGTCCTAAGCGACCCCTACATCCTTATTACGGACCGCAAGATCACGGCCATTCAGGACTTGTTGCCCGTGTTAGAGAAAGTTGTCCAACGCGGTAAAGGTCTTGTCATTATTGCCGAAGACGTTGAAGGGGAAGCGTTAGCAACCCTCGTTGTGAACAAACTACGTGGTACCCTCACCGCTGTTGCGGTGAAGGCCCCGGGCTTTGGTGACCGACGTAAGGCCATGTTGGAAGACATCGCGATTCTTACCGGTGGTCAGGTGATTTCGGAAGATATCGGACTCAAGCTGGAGAACGTAACGCCGGATGACTTAGGTCAAGCGCGTCAAATCAAGATCGCAAAAGAAGAGACCACCATCGTCGAAGGTCGCGGCAACGAAGCCGATATCAAGAAGCGTGTGTCTGTGATTAGGAAACAGATCGAAGACACCACCTCGGACTACGACAAGGAGAAGCTCCAAGAGCGTTTGGCTAAACTCTCGGGCGGTGTCGCGGTTATCCAAGTTGGTGCTGCCACAGAAGTTGAGCTTAAAGAAAAGAAACTGCGGATTGAAGACGCATTGTCTGCGACCCGTGCAGCTGTTGAAGAAGGTATCGTACCTGGTGGCGGAACGGCACTGCTACGGACCCTTAAGGCTCTCGAAGGTGTCAAGGCCGAAGGTGACGAGAAGATTGGGGTTAATATCGTCCGGCGCGCGGTGGAAGAACCTGTACGTCAGATTGCCCACAACGCGGGCCTCGAAGGATCCGTTATCGTGGACGCGATCAAGAAGGAATCCGGTGACGTGGGATACGACGCCTTGAACAACAAGGTCACGGATATGGTCAAAGCCGGGATCGTGGATCCGGCCAAAGTGACCCGCTCCACGTTGCAAAACGCAGCCTCGATCGCTGCCATGTTATTAACCACCGAAGCCTTGGTGGCCGACAAGCCCGAGAAGAAAGACGCAGCCCCCGGTGGCGGCGGCATGGGCGGTATGGGTGGCATGGGCGGTATGGGTGACATGATGATGTAAAACGCCTCTCCAAACTTTTTTGGAGAAGTCGTAATGAGCGGCGTGGGGAGATAATCCTCACGCCGCTTTTCTCATGCCCGTTTGGTGCTCTTAATCGAGAGAGCTAGGTCTAGATAGTACGAGCTTGGCCACTGGGTGTTGCGCAGAGCAATCTATAGCGTTTGTCTGCCAGCGATAGCAGAATCCTCCACGGACGGCGATTGTAGCATGCACGATTCTTGATC
>JAJYPK010000234.1 GCA_021795465.1 Bacillota bacterium | reverse complement strand
GTGACCATCATCCGATCAAGAGACGGTGCATCCTTCTTGCAAGCACTGCCGTCTTACGGGCAACTTTGTGATGATATCACGATAGGGTTCACATAGCAAGAGGGAGTTTCCGTGTGAACCGTGTGAAGAAGGTAATGACCTAATATAGATGAGGGAGTATGTGTATACAAGAAACGCAAATCACGCATAACTACAAGAAGAGAGCCCAATGAAGACTCTGAAACGAGTCGACCCGAAACTGCTAAAGGTCATGAGACTCATACTCGATCATACCGTGCGATCACGATGCACGAGAGCCGAAGGGAGATGAACGGGGCGTTCGCGCTTCCCATAGCCGGTCGAGATCCAGCGCATAGCACTGGCGCCCGAGTTATCGGTCGCGAGGGGAAACCGCCAGGTGGACACTGGTATCACTACCAGGACCATTCAGTCCGTTGGGGTAAGCCACACTCGGACGGACCATTTGACAACCCAGCTACACGGGGACCTTTCCGGGCTTGTACGATCTGCAAGCGCTGTGGGACGGGACTCTCCAAACGCTTACCACTTTCTTGAATCCGCCGCCGCTCGAGAACACTGCCGGCACCCCCCAAGTAGCTAGAAGACGGTTTCATCCACCCATGGGGTGGTTTTGACCCCTGCCGCCACTTTACTGTCTCGTCCCTCTGCAGCGTGATCTCACTCCCTGGGGCGTAGGTCCTTGGGGATTGCATGAATGCGCTACCCGTGGCTTCAGGAGAAATCACGTTTAGGCACCATCGATGCCGTTCCCCGGTGGCATCGGGCCGACTCGATACCATGTTGCCAGACTGAAGAGGTGTGAGCGATGTACAGGGTGGATATGTTACCGCCCGGGATGTATCCGGGGGGACACGAGACACCAGCCCTCGTCGCACCTCACTCTTTCAAAGTGTGTTGCCTGACCTGTCTATGGCGTTGAACCAGTGCCATGGTCCCCACCGATACCAGGAAGAGACCGAGCGAAATTCCCAGAAGGACGTGATAAATCTCGGCGGGATAAAAAGACCCGCCCATGAGCATAAATAGCCCCGTTGTTGGAAACGCCAACATATCGCCGTAGAATTGGAAAACCCGCAGGTAGACCCAGAAATTGGTGATAGTCACCCCGATGAGAACCCAATAGCCCAATACGGTGAGCACGCGAACGGGGAGCGTCCAGTGCCGGCTTAATTGACGGCCCAAGGCACTGAAGGCCAGCCAAGCCACCGTCATGGCTACCGTGGCCACGACGGCCGCGGTAGCCATGGAGACCGTAGTGATCATGGTGACCCTGGATGCCGTAGTGAAATGCGCAAAGGGATGAAGGAGAACCGTATCCCGAAAAAACATGCCGCCGGTGCTCGCAATGGCCGTGACCCAACAGGCGGCGAGAAAGACCGTCGTGATCACGCCCACCATCCACACGGTGCCGGCCTTCCAGAGGATGCTCGCCACCGGAACGGTCAGGCACGGGACGACCAGTGACCACCAGAGCATTTGTTCCGGGAATAAGTCCGTCCCCGGATAGGCGCTGGCGAGCGTCACGGCGCCCGCGACGGCCATCGCAAACCAGATTGTCACCGCCAGGACGACCGTGAGGATAGAACGGCGCATTTTACTCCCCTCCCCTTATCGCACCCACGAATGGGTGTCCGTCCTCGGATGGAGGCCCGCACTCACGGATGACCAAGCGATATGTTGCGATCCCATTTCTTAGACAAGTCAGACAACATCATCGCGATCATGCACGATAATTCATACACTATCTACTTATCTATAGTAGCAAATCCATTGGGGGTAATGTACAATTGCCTCGGATCCATTTTTTGATAGGAGGTAAGGCACACCCTTGAAATCGCGGAGGAAGTTCGTTGGGCTGATGATGGGGTTCGCCGCCGTGTCGGTAATCACCGCGACCCCGGCCGCCAGAGCCGCTCAATTCGCCCAATACGGATTTCCCGCACGTTCGTCTGGGAGCGTTGAGCTCGCGACCTAGACCTCGGTCATGAAGGATTTTTCGGACCTACGTGACACCGGGCCTTGTCCCCGGATCGACATTTAACACAAACACGAGGTCAACCTGGGCGGGGTGGGCTGCTAAATCTAGCAACAATGGAAACGTCCGGTACGACCTGGCCGAGGTACAATTTACAGTTCCCGCCTTACCGAATCAAAACTCACCTGCAATACGACGTTCTTCCTGGCGAATGAAACACCGGGACAAGCCACATCGTTCTTTACCGAGCGAACCATTAACTGGGATCCGACATCAGCTGAATGCATCGCCGAAAACCCACAGTTGGGCACCCATAACACACCGAACTTTGGGTCGGCGACATTCTCGGGGTGCGTCGGGTTAAATTTTCGGCATTAGACACAGCTTCAGTTAGAGAGGACTTTGACGAGGTCTTGCTCGGACATGGCTTTGGCCTAGCCAAAGAAGTCTCGGTGTGCTATCTTAAATGTTAAATTGTCTCGAGTGAAGGAGTCCTTCCGATGGTGGTGCGTCAGCTTCCGTAAAGGTGTTCCAGGGGCAACTTTGCCCTGCACACATTCTAACCACGGCTGACTGCCCTATTTGAGGAGGATATTTTTATGTCTTGGATTTCGGTACAAAATGTTTCGCTGGCTGTTGGCGACAAGGTCCTATTCTCCAATGCTACGTTTACCATCAACCCGGGAGATCGGATAGGCATTGTCGGACCTAATGGCATGGGAAAAACTTCATTGTTACGCCTAGTTTCTTCCGACCTCGACCCTGAAACGGGTCACCTCGAGCGAGTGGGCTCCCACACCATCACCCATTTGGAGCAATGGCGTTCCACACGCTACGCTACTCTGTGGGACGCGGCCTATCACGCCAATCCGGCGCTGATCCGGATGGCAGAAGAACTCTCTCATCTCGAAACTCAAATGAGTCTGTCAGACGTCGATGCGGACCGTCTGTCTATACTGGCCGAACAGTGGGGCGAGCTGTCCGAACAGTTCACCCATCAGGGTGGATATGAATGGGAGACTATCGTCAAAACAGGGCTTGCTGGAATTGGATTTCCTGCCAATCGTTGGCAGGACGCACCAGAAACCCTCTCTGGCGGTGAAGCTCACCGTTTACGGCTTCTGCAAGTGATCTTATCCGGTGCAGACATTTGGCTCTTGGATGAGCCGACTAACCATTTAGACATTGTGACCATCGATTGGGTTGAAGATCAACTACGGCACTTTGCGGGCGCTACCCTCATTGTGTCCCATGACCGAACGTTTTTGGAGCACGTCTCGACGCGTATCATGAGTTGGGAAGATGGGTTTTTCTGGGTCACCAACGGATCCTATATCCAGTACCAGCACCTACGGCGTGAACGGCTAAATCAAGAAGCCACCAAGTATGCCCGCTATTTAGAAGAACAGACGCGGTTACAAGAATACATTAATAAATGGCGCGCAGGAACCCGAGCCCGACAAGCGCAAAGCCGCGTGAAGTCTCTAGACCGCCTCAATAAATCGATGGCGAATCAAAGCGCCCCCCAGAAAACCAGTACTCTTACGCTCCTGCATCAAGGGACCAGCCGTGGTGGGTCGCTTCCCGCCTTGGTCATAAACCAACTGATACTCTCCCACGGGGATCGGCGGTGGGAGCCCCTATCGCTCAAGATTCCAGTTGGTGCTCGGATTGCCTTAGTCGGACCTAATGGCACCGGAAAAACCACGCTACTTGAAGCGTTAGTACGCTCTAGTCCCCAGGTCCGATGGCGCGAGGACATTACCGTGCGCTACTTACCTCAAACCGCCGTCCATGAACTTCCCGATCAGGTTAC
>JAJYPK010000004.1 GCA_021795465.1 Bacillota bacterium | reverse complement strand
ATAAGGTCACCCAAATCATCACGGGCTCACAAGGCCTGGATGATTGGGAATGGGGTGTTACGTTGTACGCCGACGATCCCTTGTGGTTCAAAAAACTCATTTACGAAATGCGATTTGATGAGGCCAGCGCCCGTTTTGCAGATTTTGGGCAGTTTTTTGTGGGCCGAACCCGCGAGATACAAGACCTGACTCAGCTATTGCCGTCAACTTAAAACGCGGGCATTAAATCATTGTCTGGTTCCTTACTTGTGTGATACCATAGTGCCACTTTACCCATCTTTCCCGAAGGAGTGGATCCTTTGCCCGTACTCATCGAACGATACCGCCGTTGGTTGGAAATTCCCTCGGACGTGGTCCCCTATTCTATTGGAGAAGGCAGTACCCCTTTAGTGCATTGGCAGACTTGGGGTCAGTCGCGCGTGTGGCTAAAACTCGAAGGGACCAACCCTACGGGATCCTTTAAAGATCGGGGCATGACCGTCGCCGTGTCCATGGCTCGTCACCAGAACGCCAAGGCGGTAATCTGTGCCTCCACCGGCAATACGGCGGCATCCGCTGCGGCCTACGCCGGACGGGCGGGCCTGCCTGCCTTTGTGGTGATGCCAGAAGGCCAAGTGGCTCCACCTAAAATGGTCCAAGCCGCTGCCCATGGTGCACAGTTAATTGCCGTCCAAGGCAATTTTGACCATGCTTTGACTGCTGTGCGCCAGACGGCAGCCACCGAATCCTGGATTGCCCTAGTCAACTCCGTCAATCCATGGCGAATTCGGGGCCAAGAGACCGCGGCCTACGAAATTGTCGATGAACTTGGGGGTGTTCCACAGCTATTGGCACTGCCCGTGGGCAACGCTGGTAACATTTCCGCATACTTCCAAGGATTTCGCCGGTACACCCGACAATCTCCCGAATTTCTTGGAGTGCAGGCCCAAGGCGCAGACCCCTTGGTCCAAAACCGTTTCATGGACGAGGTCGCTACCATTGCTTCGGCGATTCGCATCGGGCATCCCGCCAGTGCCGACACCGCAAGGATCGCGGTAAAAGAGAGTCATGGCCAATTTTTGTCCGTGGATGACACCGCTATCCTCTCTGCGCAGCGCGAACTGGCCCGTGGAGGAATTTTTGTGGAACCGGCCTCCGCAGCCGCCTATGCCGGGCTTTTAAAACGCCAAAACCTGTCTGTCCTTCCCGCTGGCGATATCGTGGTCGTGTTGACCGGAGCTGGGCTTAAAGACACCGATACGCCGTTGCGGTGGGCCAGCATAACCGCCACACCCAGCCATGCTAGTACGCTATTAACTACCATCACCACCATGCTTGACGAGGCACTGGACTAAACACGGTGCGATACATCAAGGTTCCCGCCACCACCGCCAATCTCGGATCTGGACTGGATACCCTCGGTATGGCCCTAACCTTGTTCCTCGAGGTGACCTTTACCCCCATGCCGACGTGGTCCATTGAAATCTCCGGGTACGGGCAAGAGGTCTTATCGCGGGGACCGGACAATCTCATTTGGCACACGGCGCAGGCTCTCTATCGCACCATTACCCGAGACTTCCTGCCACCGGGACGGTTGACAATTATTAACCACATCCCTTTGGGGAAAGGGCTTGGTTCCAGTGCGGCTGCCGTGGTTGCAGGCCTGTTACTGGCCAATAGCCTCCTTCCGCATCCCTTATCACGTCATAACTTGTTACAATGGGCCAATCGATTAGAAGGGCACGCCGACAACGCTGCATCCGCTCTATATGGAGGATTTACGTTGTCCTGGACTGACACCGATTCCTTAATTCAGGTTCGCCATTACCCGCCGCCCGAGCTCGCCGTCGTGATCGCGGTCCCCCCCTATCCCGTATCGACCCCCGATGCCCGTAAGCTCCTCCCTCAGGTGGTCTCACGGCAGGACGCCGTCTTCAATGCCCAACGCATGGCTTTATGGATACACGCTGTCACGCAAAAAGATTGGAGTGTATTGCGCGACGCAAGTGCCGACCGCTTGCACCAGTCATACCGTGTAGAGCTTAATCCGCAAATGCAACACTTTTTCGATATAGCGCAGACCGCAGGGGCTTACGCCGCGGTGTTGTCGGGATCCGGACCGGCTGTAATTGCGCTGGTGGATCCAGACCAATCGTCCGCACTATCCAAATTATGGGCAGGGACCCGTGATGTCGAGGTGATTGTGAGCGAACCCTATAGGGATTCTGCTGAAGCCACTGAGAGCCCGATTCATCCTTAACCTAAAGCAGATTGCAAAGTCTTGAGACGACGGGCCACTGGGTCGCCTAAGGCACTTACCGCGACGAGCCCCCGCCGAGCCCTCTCGCGATAAGCACCGGAATCATCAAGAATTTGAAGAGCGGATAACCAGTTTTCCGGATGGACAACTGGGATCACCGCATCGCGTTGCGAGGCACTAAGGCCCGCCAAAGCGTCGCGATGGGCAACCACCGGACGTCCCCATCCCATAGCCTCTAAAATTTTATTCTGGCTCCCGGCACCCATGGGTACCGCGCTGATAATCACCCCGGCGGCTTCGTAATACGGCCGCAACTCAGGCACGTATCCGTGACCCTTCACCCCCGGCACGTGAATATCCTCGGATCCCTTCCCCACCACGGTCAGAAAATATCCCACTTGGTAAAGCCTGGTCCAGATGGTGTCAAGAAATTGCTGGAGTCCCACCCGATTCGGCAAGTACTCTAAGTTACCGACAAACAAAAGATGGCGTGGGTCTCCCGGTTTCAACAACGTTCGCTGTAGCACCGTGTTCTCGATCACGTGGGTCTTTAGGCCGTGTGCCGCCAACCACATTTGGTCCCGCTCGGAGCTTACCCAAACCTCGTCAAACCGGCTTCCCCATGTAACTTCATCGCGATCGATCCCGCGCAACCAAAGCCGCTTTTTCCGCGCCCCAGGAACCCCCACGAGACTTTGTCGATAAAGACCCATGCTATCGGTGAGATCCAAAATTCGATACGAAGCCCCCAGCGATAGGGCGAGGGGCGCCATTCGAAGTTGGAAAGCACAGAGAAGATCGGGCGATGGCGCCGCCTTCCCCGATGCCCACTGCTGCCGGTACCAAGTCATATAAGGGGACTGCCCCATAGCCATTTGAAAGATAGACCTGAGCCAGGGCTGACCACCTGGGCTAAGAGACCCAACTTCTCGCACCCACGTCTCATCAATTCGTTCGGCACCAGCGACAATTCCCTTAAGCCGGAGGCGGTCTCCTTGCAGAGGTCCTTCGAGCGCAATTCCGCTCACCACCATAATCCTCATCGACGCGCCGCCTTCCCTAACACTCCCACGACCTTTGCCAGTTGCGCATCACGATCAAAATGATCCTCCAGATGGCTCCAGATGGCATTTTTCAGTTGTTCCCGGTAAGCTAGGGCATGGTGGATGGCCGTCATCAGTTCACCCGCTTGGCCTGGCGTAATCAGCAAGGCAGGGTCGATAGGTCCTAATATTTCAGGAATCCCACCCACCCGACTTCCCACCGCAGGCACCCCACGGGCGAGCCCATCGAGCAACGTGTAGGGAGTCCCTTCCTTCCACGACGGTTGGACCAACACATCCACCTCATGAAACCATGCGTCCAAGTTGTCGACCCACCCATCCCACAGGACGTGAGGATATCGTGTCGCAGCATCCGTTAAGATTGCCCGCAAACCTCCATCACCTGCAAAACGCCATACATATTCAGGGTGCTGCGCCGCAATGGGAATCAACCAGTCGAGCCCCTTTTCACGTGAAAATCTCCCCATAAAACCCACGACGGGTGGTACATGCAGGCTGTGGGACCCAATAGCGGCGCGGCCCACACCATTCGTAATATAATGTGCATTATGGCCACGGGTATGAGCTGTCGCGAAGGCTAGGTCCCGATGGGACACGACTATCGTGGCGGCGCTACGTGAAGCCGCCCATCCCTCCAACTGTCGATAGACGCTACGCGCGGCCCCGGACAAGGTCGGATCTTGGAACACATAACCGTGCGCAGTATAGACCGCAGGAACCCTCCGTCGCCAGGCCACCCATCGTCCTAAAATGCCCGCCTTAGAGCTATGGAGGTGTACCACATGCGGATGGTATTCGGAAATAGCCGTTGCCATTTGACGAGCCGCGTCGATATCTTGGTCTGGTCTTGGGGTGCGACCCAATGACGCCACATACCGGGTCGGGAATTCGGGGCCGAGGGATTCGGTCAACCATTGCCCCCCTCCGTGCATCACCATGACCTCGTGGTCGTTAGCCCTTAGGTACTGACTTAACTCTTTGACATGGCGCTGGGCTCCCCCAGGCTCGCCCCCAGTAATAATTTCCAAGACTCTCACCCGGCACCCCCCATTCCATCAAGACCATTGTTTAAATGATCTCACCACTCAACACGCCACCTAATTCCTTATACCGCGGGCAACTCATCAGGTGATCATTGACCATCCCTACCGCTTGCATGAATGCATAGCAAATCGTTGGCCCCACGAAAGACATGCCATAGGACCTGAGCCCCTGGCTCATGGCAACCGATCTAGCACTGTAACTCGGCACCTCCTCGGCTTTTCGCCACCCGTTGACAATGGTTTCATCATCGATAAAACTCCACAGGTATTGGGACAAAGACCCCACTTCCGCTTGAATTTTGAGTGCGATCTGTGCATTGTGAATGGCACTGACAATCTTTTTTCGGTTTCTAATCAACCCGGGAGCCTCGATCAACCGTTGGGGGTCAAGCTTTGCCACCCGGCTGATATCAAATTCTTCAAAAGCGACCCGATAAGACGACCTTCGGCGCAATACCGTGATCCAACTCAATCCCGCTTGGCTACCCTCTAATACCAACATTTCGAATAACCGGGGATCCGACCGAAGCGGAACTCCCCATTCCTCATCGTGGTACCTCAGATATTCTTGGTCACTCGTGGACCAAGCGCACTCCAATTCCACATCAAATCCCCCTTAAGTCACATACATTTGGTATAATGAAACAAAAGTTTCCTAAGTGAAGGGGTTGGGCCATGACGCGAGAAATTCGCCCCATGCACGTAAAGTCGCTTATCAATCAAAATTCTGCGCATTATGATTTTGACGCCACCATCAACCCCTATCGCGGATGCAGTCATGCCTGCAAATATTGCTATGCCCGTGATAGCCATGCGTATTTGGAACTGGACATCGGCACTGAGTTTGAAACCATCTTGTTTTCTAAAATCTTCAGTCGGGCCCAATTGCGCCGTGAGTTGGACCGACTGCCACTGTCCAAAGTCCTCGCGATTGGCACCGCCACCGACCCGTATCAGCCGCTAGAAAGCAAAGCGCTCAACACCCGGAGGATACTAGAGGCGGTTCGGGACACCGGGCATGGTATCTCCATTACCACGAAATCTCCCCTCATTCTTCGTGATCTGGATATCCTGAAGATCCTCGCAGAACGCGGTCAACTCGTGGTCCATATAAGCCTAATCACCATGGACCGTGATCTCTGCCGTCACTTAGAACCCGGAACCGCAAGCCCCGATCGGCGATGGAAAGCCATCGACCGCCTCGTCGCGCTGAACATTCCCGTGGCACTTTTGTGTGCCCCTCTGATTCCCGAATGGACCGACCAATGGGAGAATTTAGATGCGCTGTTCCAGGCGGCAACGATCCACCAGGCCTCATGGGTGATGACGGGCCTTTCCCATTTCACACCAAGTATGTTAGCATATTTTTTTAAGCACCTGTCAACACTCGATGCTTCACGAGCCAAGGCGTTTCAAAGTCACTTCAATGAACGGGCCGAGCTCCACGTCGAGTATCGTCAGACTCTCAATGCTCAATTGCGTACGCTGTATGCTCGGTACCAGTTGCAGTCCTCTGGCCCGGGACCGGTGCCTTTTCACCAATTCACACAGCCTCAATGGACATTTTGATGAAGGAGGCCCTTTCGGTGGCAGTAGAAGTGGTGGTGGTAGGCGGTGGCTATGCGGGGCTCGCGGTAATTGGGGCTCTCCAAGATGTTCCCGATGTGCGAATCCAACTCATCGAACCGGGTAATGCCCATGAGTTAATTCCCGAATTACCCGAAGCTCTTTCCGTACATGGCGCTATATCTCGGCATGTCGTGGACTATGCCGAGATTTTAGACGAAACCAAAGTCAAACATGTCAAGACCGCTGCTATTGGCCTGCAACACACGCCACCAGCGGTGTTGACCCAAGATGGCAGTAAAGTGCCCTATGATTGGCTCGTCCTAGCATCTGGCTCGTCGCCTTCGATGCCTCCTATTCCCGGTCTTCAAAAGTACGGCCATCCGCTTCGCAACGCGGAAGACACCGCACGCATTAAGGAAGCCTTGCAGTACCATAAGGCCCAACGCGTCGCCGTTGTCGGGGGTGGATTGACGGGTGTCGAAGTGGCCGGCATGCTCGCCGCCGACCATGACGTGATTCTAATCGAAGCAGCCCGGCGCGTGTTACCCGCCCTCGGACGTGGGCTTGCTGAATACGCCCTGCAGCGCTTACTGCGCTCTGGAGTCACGGTGGTGCTAGGACAAAAAGTTCAACGCATCGAAACCCATTCGATAGTCCTAGACCGCGATCAATACGGGTATGATGTGTTAGTTTGGGCGGGAGGTATTGCTGTTCCCGAATGGATCCGTCACACGGGCCTTAACCTGGATGACCACGGATTCCCCATCACGAATGCAAACGGCCAGGCGACCGACCGGATCTTTGTGGCTGGCGACCTGTGGCATGTCACAGCGGATGGCAAGGATGTGCCGGCAACCGCCCAGGTGGCCACCATTGCTGGCCACTATGTAGGAACCACCATCGGCCGTTTGATTTTGGGTAAACCATTGGAGGCCACCGGTTTCTCGCCACGCTTGCGAGGCATGCTTATTTCTCTAGACCCTGGACAAGGCGTGGGATGGGTCTTACACGGAGGAATACCAGTCCGTGGGTTAAGTGCGCGTGCATTAAAGGAATTGTCTTTCCGCCAGTATCGTCTGAAGCTTGCGCGTACCTTTCGTAGACCCTAGGGAGCAAACGGGGGCAGCGTCTTAGCTTGGCTAATCCATTGATTAACCACCGTGGTGACTCCGAGTGTGTTGGACGCACTAACCACCTTATTAGCCGAGGCCACGGTGGTGTTGATTGCGGATGCCGGAGTCGAATCTCCTACGAGCCTTTTTTCAACGATCTGGATCATGGACACCCCGACCGCACCCTCCTGAGAGAGTTGTTGGGCCCAGGGTTTAATTTCTTGATAGAGCTGGGGATTGAGGCTCTGACTCAATTGGGTATTAACGTTCGACATGGCCTCAAATGCGTGGTATAGACGAGTAGACTCAAGATTTTTTTTCGCTTGGTATTGTTGCCAAAACGGCGCAATAGCAGGTGACACGGTATTGGATGCGCCTGGATTGAGGAAACTTGCCGACGAGTCCTCACAAAATATCTTAAATGCCGCGGGAGATTTGGCACCAATAGCGGCTATCGCGTGTTGCCATGATTGACCCGGATTGTATCCTGTAGGGTTATGCAAAAACGCACCGGCCGTCCATAAGGCCACTTCCGATGCCAGGGGTTGCAGCATGGGATTCATCAAATAGCCCTGCACTCTATTGACCACACCGGCACTTCTCCCCACCAATGGCCCCATAAACAGTTGGGGACGATGGTACATCACATACGAATAGTCATTGACTGGATAATTGTCCCAAACCACGAGGGGGTGACCTAAGGCCGCCGCGGCGGCTTGGACATCTTGCGACGTAATCGTAGGCGACAATACACCTGGTCCCGTCCAAACAACGGGCACCCGCGGGTTTAAGTTTTGTCGCAAATTGTCCCAATACGAATTGGCGTGATCTCCCCAGTACACCGTAGGCGTGAAAACCATTCGAAATCTCGAATCCACCTGAGTCTCCGCCTTCAGCACGTAATTCGCCAAAGAGCTCTGAGCCAACCCTAAATTATTCCCATATACGGCTTGGTCCGCAGCGTCGAGAGTCTTTGGAATGTCATCAAAACTTAGCATAAAACTTTGCACTCCAATGCTCCTTAACTGATTAATTTTCATCAGAAGCTGGGCCCGATCGGCCGCATTGCTATAAACAATAGAGAGACCGGGACTAATCGACACAACAAAATTAATGTGCAGGCCTCTGGCCGCTACGGCCAGTTGCGCTAAATGGGTCAAGGCAGACTGAGAAAAGGGTTGGTTCCACGATGCTCGGAGATAGGAGTTGTCTTTGGGGGCATAGACAAACGTATTCAAGTGATGTTGACTCATAAACTTTAGCAGGTGAATGGTAGCGCGGTTGGACCAGGTAGGTCCATAAAATCCCTCGATCACTCCCCGCCAATGATTTGGCGCGGGTGGGTTAATCGCAAGGGCCATTGTGTGCGCAGAAGTAAGGGGCGCATGGGTCTGCCTTGTGGCGGACAAATGAAAACTGTTCCCATCTTGAGCGAGTGGGCCAAATGTCGACGGTATGTGGGCTACCAAAGCCCTGGGATGTAGCAGGGACAACGGTACTGCAGCCAATGCCAACAGAGCCAGTCCAACCCACCGTAATCGCATCTAAGTCCCTCCTTAAACGAGCGCAATCACAGGGATAACGCCGCATGTGCCATGATGGTTACTAGATCATGTTACCACGCGGACCAACCATTGCGAAACCTGCTGAAATTTGATTGAATAATAGATGAAGCCTTTTAGTAATCTATGGCGTTATAATGTATGAGACATCAGGGATCGTGTCGTGATGTGGGGGAGGGACACCTTTTGGGGCATTACCCAAGACACTGGTACCATAACGCAATTCTTGCGATGGCGGACATGCTGTTTTTGTTCATTTCGACTGTCCTATCATTTGTGGCCCGGTTCGGTTGGCGCATTCCTCCCGCATACAATTGGCAAGCCTACCAAAGGATTGCCTTATGGCAATTTTTTACGCTCTTTGTGGTATTTTACCTTTATGGTCTCTATGGCAACGCCAGTCACAAAACATCGAACGAATTAAGGGGTGCCGTGGCGACTGCGATTCTGGTCAACGGTTTTTTTACGCTGGCCCTGACCTATCTTTTGGTTAACTTCGGTCTACCCCGGTCGGTATTTTTAATCTCCATTGTTCTGGAAATCCCTATTTTCCTAGGATGGCGACTAGCATATCGGTCCATTAGTCTGCGTCATGCGCCGTCCATTAATGTGCTCGCCGTCGGGATGGAGTCGGAGTGGAACAACCTTACCGTTCAAGCAGGGCAATTCCTACCCCGCATCCGCGTCGTCTATGCGACGCCCGGCGAAGCCACCGAACCAACTAGACTTCAAAACATCGGAGCAGTAGTGCTCGGAACGGTACCAAAACCCTTGCGCGAACGATACTTCCTCAATTGCATGGCGCTAAATATTCCTTGTCTCTGGACACCCGATGCCTATGACTTGTTGGTCAGCGGTGCCGACTTAACCACCGTTGGTGAATCTCCCATGTTTTCACTCGCCTCGATTCGAACCCGTCACGGCTCTGCCGTCTTCAAACGTATCGCAGACATCGGTGTGTCGGCTGTCGGTATCGTTGTTGGCATGCCCTTCTTCGGCGCCATTGCCTTAGCAATCTATCTTGCCTCGGGACGCCCTATTTTATACCGTCAAGAACGGGTGGCTGCAGGCGGTCGATCGTTTTTGCTCCTAAAATTTCGCACCATGATACCAAACGCAGAAGAACTAACCGGCCCCGTTCTTGCGACCCGTCAGGACCCTCGAGTAACTCGGTTGGGCCGTTTCCTCCGTGCATCGCACTTGGACGAGGCTCCTCAACTCTGGAACATTCTCAAAGGCGATATGTCGCTGGTCGGACCCCGCCCTGAGCGGCCGATCTTTGTGGACCAACACCGACAATCCATCGCCTATTATGACCTTCGACACGTGAGTAATCCTGGCCTCACCGGACTCGCCCAGGTGGCCGGCAGTTACACATCTTCGCCCGAAGATAAGGCTGCGTTCGATCTGCACTATGCCAAAAGTTGGTCGTGGTGGAAGGACATCTCAATTATCTTTCAAACCCTGTTCCAATGGTCAGCGCGGCATAAAAAATAGCAGTCGAGAAGCTCATATGAAAAAGTCCTCTCTCCCTTCACGTCGGCTAAAAGCCCGCTCCCCGCCGATTCCGACGGCCGCGAAAATCCATTAGCCATACCCAAGAAATGATGAGGGTAAAATAGAAATCCCCAAAAGACACACCGCCCATAAAAAGGGATTCGACCATTTGTTGCGCCAATGTCGCCAGCAACAAAGCTCCTACCATAGTCACTTCCCACCGCATGGCCACCGACCGTCGCGCCACCCAAAATTGGCCCGCCGTCCGCAGCACGCCGCCCACTACGATAATGAACCAAATCGCGAGACCCACGAGCCCGAGTTCCACCGAGGTTCGCAGAATGCTATCTTGCGGTGTGACGCCCGCGTACACCTGCGGCACATAGGGGAGGATCGCTTGCGGCGAATTACCCGGTCCCACTCCAAACCACCAATGGTGTTGAAGAGCCCGAAACCCGGCTCGCCATAAAACGGTTCGACCGTTTAAGCCCTTATGCCACAATAACTCCCAACGATGGATGCCCGTTTTTAACACCAGAGCGATAAAAGCTAGCGGCACCGCAATCACCATGCCGATGAATCCCCGCCGCCCAAAGTAAGCCATTACGAAGACACCGATCCCAATCGCCGCAGCAATCCATCCCGACCGTGAGTAACTTAGAGCATCTCCTAAAGCTACCATCATAAACAGCGCGATGCTCACACCACGCGTCGTCCATGACATCTGCCGCGGGTGGAAAATCAGTCCGAAAGCCGCGGGAACCGCAAACGTCATCATCATGCCTAGCGTGTTCTTATTGGCAAACGGCCATTGCCATGCCAAAATTGTCCGTCGGCCCACCGGCACCGGAAACCCACTATGAAAGACCAATGCTGCGATACCCGCAAAAAGAGCTAAGAAAGCCCCAATCACCGCGAAACTTTGTGCGAGACGGCCTATAGTAATCGCCCCATCGTGGGCTAGCCGGGGAATATAGATCGTAGTGATCCAGAGCACGGCCGGCACCCCCACCGCATAGCGGAGCGAGATCTTGGGATCGATGGCTACCCCGGTGGCCACAAAAATCACCAACAAGTAGAGCAAGAACCATATATAAGGGCTCGGTCGTGTTCGAATGTATGGCCACCACGTACGCCATTCTGGCAGCGATCGGGCAAAGACTCCCACACCTACTCCAACAAACGGAAAATATTGTTCAATGCGGGGGGAAAACGCATGGATAATCTCCACCACCACTGCGGCAATCACTAGCAGCAACCATCCCCACTGGGGACGAGAAAAACCCAGAGAACCTCCCACGACAGCTAACGCTATGCTTGCGATCACCCAATCCATAACAACCCTCCCAGCCTACTTCGACCTATTCTAGCAAATTTCGCCGCGGAGGTCCTTGACTGAGTCGATTGAAGTTTTAGACTTTCGTTGGAATGGGAACGCCCCACTGAGAAGCCAGCTGGAGAAAGGTATTTCCCACTATGGCCAACCGATGGTCCGCCATCGCAGTTCGCGTCCGTTCCATCATGCGCTCTCTCAGGGGCTCGTTGCCCAAGGCTTCGCTAATGGCCGGCGCCCAAGCATCATCGCGACCAGGCGATACCATCAGCGCGCCCCGATTGGACAGAGACGTCATTAGGGGTGTCTCCCAAGCTACGATTGGAAGACGCGAGGCCATGGCCCGCAACGCGCCGACCGGAAACCATTCGGAATCGTGACTCGGATCCACGTAGACATCCGCACTGTGAAAAATGCCCGATTCCTCCCTGTCCGTTAGCCGTGGCAAAAAAATTGCCACTTCTTCCAAGCCCAAAGTTTTTATCACCGGTGCCAACTGGTCACGATATTCGCGACCGTTGAGTAAGATCAGTTCGCCTTGACCCCGCAACACCGTACGGACTGCTTGAAATAGCGTTGACAGTCCGGCTCCATCCGTGTAGTCTCCTGCAAAAACCACACGGGGTCGGTGTTCGAGTCGAAATCTACGCGTGACATCGAACACCGCCTTCATCGTGTCTTCCTCAAAGTATTCCTCGGGAACGGGATAAGCTAAGTAGACGATCCGGTCCCCAGGTTTTCGCGGATTGGCGAGAGGGTGGGTACTAATGATCTGAAGGCTTGACTCTTGAAACCGCGCATAGGAAGGATCTCGACTGGTTAGCACGTGCGCGGCGTGACCCCGCAGTCCCGCGAGAACTTGCGGACCTTGACCGAAGACATCCCAGCGAGGTGCCCGTCCAAGCTGCGATCCGAACCCTCGAGTCAGTACGCGGAACCCTTCGTGATCCAACCATTCCGCAAGCGTAAGACCCAATGTCCAGTCCACGGAGTTTTCTGGTTCATGAGTAACGAAAAGCCACCGCACTGTTTACAAGCCGTCCTGGTGCCTAAACCGCCGTACAAAATCCGGCGAGACGCGGTTACTAGAAACCGAAGAGGCGCGTTTCAATTCGTCGCCAAACCATACCCTCGAACTATGCGTGACATCGGCGAAAAAAAGCCAGCGTTCAACAAACGCTCCGCATACCATCACTATCGCCGCGCTGGTCCATCGTATGCCCAATTCGGCGGGCTGCAGGGGGAAAATTTGGAGCGCCATCGGTACGACGATAAGGGTCAGCCCCATCATCACATATAACATTTGGCGTCGGCGAGGTGCCAATTCTGGCCCCACCTGGGTTTGGGTACGATATGGGAGTTTCGTGGTACCAGAATCGATGAGACGATAAGGAGCTGCCGGCATTCCAGTGCCGGTCGCCGTCCTGAGAGATTGTCTGGCCTCCAAGAAGTGGCGGTACTGCATCCACTTGATTCCCGCCAAGACCGCTATTCCTACCAACAACGCAATATGAAAATCCCTCCCGCCAGCGCCAGGTACGTGTGCGACCGCCAGGATGCCTTCAGCGACGGCCATGCCGCTGACGATACCGACCAGCATCATGGCAATCACGGTAAGCCGCGTATGCCAACTGCGCATAGCCGGTATGGTGGCGTACAACATGGCGGTCACGTACATGGCGACCAACCCCAAAACCCCTGTAAACACGATTCCTAGACCATAGTACTCTAAGGGAATTTTGGGAACCAGATGAGGTAGGATAACAAGAACACCCAGAGCAGGCACGTAAATCCCCGTAGTGAGGGCCTCACGACTGAGCCATGATGTCCTCAAGCGACGCAAGATATAACGTCCAGCCTTCGGCTTATGCATGTGAAACAACGATGCTACGCCGCCAATCGCAGCAATCAGGAAGGCACTCCACAACAGAATGTCGAGCGTGGGTAGAGCGCTCGGGACTAACCACCACAAGACTCCGAATGAAATCATGAGTCCGCCGGATAGCCCTTGCAAGACGGTCATTAATAACAGTGGCAATGTCGGGCGCATTAGTAGCGTTCCTCCATAATGCGTAAGACTTCACTTTCGTCGAGAATTACGGGAGCTTGTCGTCGTGGCAAATAATGAACCGCCGGCCTCGCACCGAGTTCCGGTAGTAGTGTGAACCCCTGCCTTTGCGCCACTAACTTGGCAACCTCAGACTCTGGATCTTCGAGATCACCGAAGGTTCTCGCGTGCGTCGGACAACTCTGTACGCACGCAGGCTGACGCTCAATGTCGGGCAAGGTATCGTCCTCAATGCGGTCAATACACATGGTGCACTTTTTAACCACACCCTCATGCTCATCAAATTCACGGACCCCATAGGGGCAGGCCCACATGCAGAGCTGGCATCCGATGCAACTGTCGTAGTCGACTAACACCACCCCGTTATCTTCCCGCTTATAAGAGGCTCCGGTAGGGCACACCGGCACGCATGGAGCGTCGTAGCAATGCATGCATGCCTTGGGCAGATACAGCACACTCGCATTCGGATATTCTCCCGACTCCATCCCCACTATCCGATTCCACCACATCCCATCGGGTTCCGTATAGGGATCGTGGTCGGGCACGGTGCCAAAAGCTCCTGCCGTGTTATGCTCTTTACAAGACACCTGACAGCTTTTACACCCGACGCATTTATTCAAATCCGTAATGATCGTGAGTTGCATCGCGTTATCCTCCTGTCCGGGGGTTGCCCGCATTTGATACCCGAGTCGAATATGCCAGTCGCTTGGTTTGTACGGCTCCGGCATGGATCGGGGTTCTTCTGGCGACCTGTGGCCATACCTCATGGAGGTCCGAGCTGTAAACCCGTACTTTGGCGTCGTACCAGCCTGCTTGACCCGTGATGGGATCGTTGTTATACCAAATTCCTTCATATCCAAGTGGTATGGTGTCCGGAATGATGTGATTAATCAGGACTGCTCGGGTAGCCTCTGGGGCACTGGGATCCAATCCCCAAGACCCAGGGCCTTTGGCAATGGCATTCCAAGTCCATACGGTTGAAGGATCTACCGCTTCCGAATACCGCAAGGTTGCGGTCATTCTACCTAGCCGCGATTCTATCCACACCCACTGCCCGTCAGAGAGTCCCAGCGACTCCGCCATTTTGGGATTCATAAATAGCGGATTTTCGTGCAGCAGTTGGCGAAGCCATGCGTTCTGAGATCCCCAGGAATGATAGTGGGTCATGGGTCTTTGGGTGAGAATCGTCAACGGGAAGTCCTGGTTCGCCTCAATCTGGTCCTCCAACGGTGGGTACCATAACGGTAAAGGATCAAAATACGTGGCTAACCGGTCCCGAAGCGCGGGGTCTGTGGGACTCTTCCCCGGCCACAAGCCCTGGCCTGCCAACCGAAACGTCTGCAGCACCTCGGAATAAAAATTCAGGACTATCGGATCCGGGCTCGCAAGAAACTTCGCGTCGGTCGCCCAACTTAAATACTCCCGGTTCGCCATACGGTAATATTTCATGGAATCCGGTAACTCGTAAGACCAAAACGCCTTATTTGTGGCGTAAGCCTGCAACTGTTGAAAATTGGGTTCCCCAACAAGAGTCTTGGTCCCTTCGTGACCGCGACGTCCGGCAAGAATACCCGTACCGGACCCCGGCTCTGTTTCCCATTTTTGGATAAAATCATAGTAATCTCGAAATTGTTGGACGCCGTTATCCACAAAACGGGGGAGCTGGAGTCGATTCGCCAGATCAATCAAAACGTCTGCCGCAGGTCGGACGCCCGGCGGCGGTGAGACAACGGGCTGGCGAATAGAATCGGCTGGTCCATCCGGCTCGGAGATCGGCCGATCTTGCAAGGAGGAGGCGTCCCATCGTTCGAGGTAGGTTGTATCCGGCAACACGACGTCGGCGAAAGCCACCGTCTCCGAGTCGTAGGCATCAATCACCACGACATGAGGAATTCGGTAGTTTCCTTGATCGTCCTTCGCTTGAAGCATATCCCGCGTGGTTAAGGTATTCCAAGTCGAGTTCCAGGCAACGTTCGCCATATAGATCATTAAGGTGTCAATTCCGTAGGGTTCCCTACTGTAGGCATTGCGGATCACATTTTGAATCACTCCATGCGCAGCCAGAGGATATTTCCAAGAATACGCCTCGTCGATCCGAACCGGTTGATCGCCATCGACCAACAAGTCGTCCGGGGTCGTAGGATATCCAAGTAATGGTGCCTTGGCCGCCTGACCCGCCTGATAGTCGCTGCGATTCGGGGCCGGTTTGACGCGTGGTGGAATCGGTTTCGGATAAGGACTTTTATACCGAAATCCTCCCGGCACATCCACCGTCCCCAACATCATCATGAGATCGAAGAGACCACGGATCGTCTGAAATCCATTGGTGTGTGCGGCTAAACCTCGCATCGCGTGAAACGCCACAGGTCGTCCTAAGGTCTCATGATGGGTAACCCCATAGAAATCTCTCCACGGCACTGGCAGGGTAATAGGATGGCGCATGGCCGTAATCCCCATTTCCATCGCCAGTCGTATGATGGTTTTTTTAGGTATCCCGGTAATGCGTTCCGCCCATTCTGGGGTTGCAGAGTCGAGCCTTTCCAAAAAAACACCAAAAGCGGGCCGTACGGTTTTCCCCTCGTGGATAAACGATCCTTCCAAGACACCCTGGCCCGCTGCTTCCATCAACGGTACGATGGATCCTGAATGAAGGGCCACTAATAAGTCTCCATCGTTACTCTTGATAAACATGCCGTCATGGGAGGATCCTGGTAGGACCTCGATCAGGGCTGCGGCATTCGTATATCGCTTCAGGTATTCCTGGTCGTATAGGTGTTCACGATACAACACATGCATCAGCGCCATAATAAACGCGCCATCTGTGCCCGGCCGGATCGGAACCCATTCATCCGCTAGTGCTCCATACCCGCTACGCACCGGGTTGACTACCACAAAGCGTCCGCCGCGATCTTTGAGGCGCGCGATAGCCAGTTTCAACGGGTTGCTCGGATGATCTTCCGCCACCCCAAACATCATGAACCAGCGGGCTTGCTCTAAGTCTGGCCAGCCAAACTCCCAGAAACTACCTCCAATCGAATACATTCCCCCGGCCGCCATATTCACCGAACAGAATCCCCCGTGCGCGGCCCAATTGGGCGTACCAAATTGTTTTGCCCAAAAGCCGTTAAAAGCCTGCATCTGATCGCGTCCAGTGAAGTAAGCTAATTGTCTTGGGTCGGTGCGCCGAATCTCTCGAAGCCAGCCTTCCACGAGACTAAGTACCGTATCCCAGTCTGCCGGGATAAATTTGCCCGATCCCCGCTCTGCTTTCGGATCCCGAATCAAGGGAGTCGTCAGACGAGCGGGGCTATATTCCGTCATGATGCCGGCTCCACCCTTAGCACACCACACGCCCCGATTAACAGGGTTCTCAGGGATTCCTGAGATAAACCGGATCCGGTCGTTTTCGACTGTTACCTCGATCCCACAACGGCATGCACACATATAGCAAGTCGTATGAATGCGGCTCACTCCATCGGGCGACGCTGTCCTATCATTAATATTTTCGATGGCCATAATACCTCCGCGAATTTTAACGTAACGACCAATGGGTCAACTAATATGTAATAATAGCGTAGAGAGAACGTCTCGCCGTCCGTGTTCTCTTATGACATTCATTAGAATTCTTGATGGAGGGCCACGTGAACGAACAAATTTGGACCACATTCAAAATGGTCGCCGAGCTGGGTACCATTTCTCAAGCGGCGCGTCACCTCAATTTGTCACAGTCCGCGGTCAGCCAGCAAATTCACCAGCTAGAAGCCACGTACGATTCGATACTGTTTTTAAGAACCCATCAAGGGGTTGAGCTTACCACGGCGGGTGAAGTCCTTTATCGATTCGTTAACTCGCTATTAAAGACCGTTGACGAGTCACGCCATGCTCTAGCGGAACTAAAGGCATACCAACCCACAACATTGACGGTCGGTGCCAGTCTGACGATTGCCGAGTACGTCTTACCAAGAGTCTTGTCTCGTGATTTGCGGTTTCCCTCCGCGACCAATATTTCCGTGATGATGGCAAATTCGCGCACCATATTTGAGCGTGTACGGCAAGGGGAAATTCAGGTTGGGCTCATCGAGGCCCACCTCGTGGACCCACAACTTGTGGTGCGCCCATTTCTCAATGACCGCCCTTGTGCCGTGGTACCCCGAAGCCATCCTTGGGCCACCCGACAAGATATTACGCTCCAAGAATTTGTGGACCAACCCTTGATTTTACGGGAACCCGGGTCCGGAACCCGCCAAACCTTCGAAGAAGCGCTAAATCACGTGGGGGTAGACCTTCAGACGCTCGAGGTAAGACTGGTGTTGGCAACGACGCAAGCAATCAAGGCCATGGTCACTTCTGGCATGGGCATTACGGTGCTCTCGCCATTCACCATCCTGCCCACCGAGCGCGAAGTACTCCACACCTTGAAGATTCTAGGTTTAAATCTTTACCGAAACTTCTACGTTGTCCACCGGCGCGACCTTAATTTACGGTTGGCCCATCAGTTCATTCAAGCCCTACTGCAATCCCCGACCTTGGCTGACTACGAATGAGCACGATTCTGAAATTCATCCATGGATCGACTGGATAGAGAAAGACTTACCCAGTTCGATAAGATCTCCGCGTGGTCTTCGTCGGCAATCTGGCTCCGCATGCCGGGGGCTAACTCACCAAACTGATGGTGTAGTACCCGCATCAACATGGTACGTAAAGCGACTAAGGTCCCTTCCTGTAGCCCCGCCTCAATCCCCTCTTGTAGTCCTACTGCATGTCCCTCTCGATAGCCCACTTGTCTAGCTTCCTCCACAGTCATTCCATATTCATCTCGCATGGTTTTACCTCCTCTCGTAGACACCTTTATCGAATAAACAGTTGCAAAAATCCTCCAAACATCAAAAACAAGAAGCCCACTAGTGTGAACAACGCCATGATGGTTTTGGCGCGGTGCGTTGGCTTGGGGACAGGGTCGACGAGCGTCAAGTGTTTTGAGTTGCTTTCACTGCGGTTGCGTGCCATCGTTCTTGCCTCCTTGCCTTAAGATGCATCTATTGTACAGCTGTACAGCGTTCTACAGTCAACGTGCCCAGAAAATTACCCGCTATGAATGGGACCACTACCGCCTATCCGCGTCGGATCTTGCACGATTCGACAAAAAAAGCGACAATACTCTTGACATTTGAGACAAAGGAGAGGACCCCATGACCACATTCCAACACCTTATTGGGCCGCATCTTTGGATTAAGCGATCGCCAGAATGGAACGCCGTGATGGAGGCCGTTGCCCTACCGTTGTTTCGTGATCATGAACGTCAAACGATCATGCAATGGGTAGACCTTGAAACACAGCACATCGATTGGAATCAGATTCATCATGCCGCAGAACGGTTTGAACCCGAATCTCGGATACTGTTACACGTCGCCCATGCATTATTCAATGGTGGTGATTGCCAGCTTGCGGAAATTGGGGAGCTCTCTAGCGCTGGTCGCTCCGCCGCGATCTTATTAATAGGACAACGATATCGCTAATTTATGTCAATTTCAAGGAGAATCCATGCCTAACGTATATGCCTTGCGAAACATCCCGCCCGAAGTATCGGCGTATGGAATGGCGAAGTATTCCCGATCCAACTCTCCCTTACGGGATAGTTTGCTCGAATTGTCCGAAGAAAAGGCTGCCAACTTTCTTGACACGTTTTATTTTTCGTACGGCCATGCCTCTATCGCCGACCTGGCCCATATTCCGTTAGCCATCGAGGACATCTCCCTGTTTGCAGCCATGACTCTGGTTGATGAACCGCTGTGGGACGGACAAGAGCGGTCTACACGTTATCAAAACTTCGACAATGCACCGTACTACCGTCCGACATCCCCACCAGAGGGATACGATGAAGCAATCCGTGAGTTATTTGCTTTGTATCGCGGTCTATACGACATCTGTTTTCAGGCGTTGAGGGATCGGTATCCGAAGCCACCGACGATGAAGGGCGGTGCCTACGATCGCACCATAAAAGCACGCGCCTTTGATGTTGCGCGCTATGCGCTTCCACTAGCGACCCTGACTAGCGTAGGCCAAATCACGAGTGCTCGAGTGCTCGAGAACCAAGTGAGTCGCCTTCTCGGCTCCCCTCATCAAGAAATCCGTGACATGGCTTGGCATATGAAAGAAGCGGTCACCGAGAAAGCCCCCTTTAGCCTTGATCGATCCGTAGAAGAAACTCCGGTAGCACCGACCCTCATTAAATACGCATCGCCGAGCCCTTACAAAGCTGATTTACGCTCCATCGTCCGCGACATCGCAGAAGACATCCTGCCTCGCTCTACGTCTGGGTCTGAAATCCCCCCCGCCGTCGACTTGACTCTAGCCGGCGAAGATCCGATCACAGATGCCATCGCCATGGCTCTTTACGACGTGCGTCCCATGTCTTTCCGCACGATTCGCCATTATGTTCAAGACCTGGACAAAGGCACCCGCGATGACATTGTGGCAACCCTGTTTGCCGACCGTGGGCCGCATGACGACTGGCCGCGATTCATGCGCAACGGTTCTCTCTACTTTGACCTCACCATGGACGTCGGTTCCTTTCGCGACTTCAATCGCCACCGTCGTCTGACCAAGGTAGTGCCAGAACTGGCACTAGCCTCGGGATTCGAGCACCCGTCAATGCTCAAAGACCTGGTTCCGACATTTCCTTACCAACAACGCCTCGACGCTTATTATGCCAAACTGGGGACCATCGACCCCACTATGGTGCCCTATCTCTTACCACTAGCCCATGCCCGGCGGGCACTCTTTGTCATGGATCTCGCAGAAGCCTGCTATCTCATTGAACTCCGTTCCCGGTCGGCGGGTCACTTTAGCTATCGAACTTTAGCGTGGGAGATGTATCGCGCACTGGAACAACGAATGCCCGGGATCGCCAAACACATCCGTGTCACCCCGCCTTCCGAATTTGATCCCTTTGAGCGTTGACTCTAGATTTCGCCCTCAGGCAAAGACCCGCGACCGTAAGTAGGGCAACGCGGTGACTGCCAATCCCTCACCAGCGGGTGGGGCAGGGAGTCGGGGGACGAAATAGTAGCACAGTGCCGCACGGAACAACATAACCTGGCAAGAAGACGACGGGCGGCCGCTTCGACCATAGCGTATTCGACTGTAGCGACTGAACGGCTTCATTGCCCCTAGAGAGAGACGGCTGTCCCTCTTCGGAGAGACTGAATCCTGCAACGAGTCGTACCGAGACCACCCGGTCTCGCCAAGTTTGGGCAACTGTCGTCGGAGAGCCGGATGCGGGCCACATGTCCTGTTCGATGAGGAGACGGGGTTCGGACACCCCCCTTACTCTACTTTACCACTGACTGCGTTTCTGGTAGAAAATCTCCATGGAATCAAGATTGATAACAAAGCCCCCAGCTACGAAGATATCCAGTCCAATGAGGCCATTAATATCCCAATCAATTTGTCTGGCAGGTTGTTGGCGTTGACGAAGGCTCAATAAGCGGTAGCGACCGTAAAACCGTCCGAATCAGTAATCCAAAATTCCTTGCCCCCTACGGTTTCGGAGCCGCAATTTGTTGTTTCGTAAGGCGGCACCACCCTAATGCCCAAGGTATCCCTCTCCTTTTCGAGCCATAACCAGAATTCCTGTTATTCTTTTGAAGATACGAAGCCTGCTTCAAGTGGCCGATGGCCACGGTTCATGCGCGTGAATCTTCGGACTTGGACTGAATGATGCACTCATTTGCTGCACATCATTGACGTCTAAAGTTCGCTAGTATGGTAAAAATGAGAGGATGATGAATGCATTCCACCAAGAACATCGGTACAATCAATAAAGACACACAGCCTTATCATACGGAGGAACAACCCATAATGCTTCAGAGTTTAGTTACCATGTGGCTTCGCTTTGGAACCGCCATTTTTCCGCCAACAATCCACCCAATGATTGTTCATTTCCCCATTGCGCTCTTGTATCTCACCCTTTTGATCGAAATTATCGGCTTTTTAATTCCGCGCCAGGATCGATTCTTTGACCGTGCGGGATTTTGGGCCCTTACCCTTTCGTTATTGGCGATTGTGAGTGCCGCAGCCGCGGGGATGATTTCAGAGCAATTTGTCAAATGGACGCCCGCTACACTTCCGATCTTGTATGCGCATCAACGTGATGCGGTCTTGACCGGGGTCTTTGCCTTAGGGGCCTGGTTTGTCCGCTGGTTCGCCCATTTTCCCACGGTAGGGCGCCAACAGTCTTTATGGTCTATCTGGCACACCGGTCGCGGACGACAGTCTTTACTTGATACCATTTTAGTCATCGCCGCCGTCATCATGGTAAGTCTCACGGGCACCTTAGGAGGTTCTATGGTGTATAACCATGGCGTTGGTGTTTCCCATGTGACTCGCATCAAACCCAAGATCTAGGACTCTCGCTTCGGCAAAACGTACACGGTTCCCGAGTCGAGTGCGGCCCGGCCCACAATCAAGTCGGCGATCGCTTCCCCGACCTCCTCTGGCGTTTGCCAAGCTCCATCGGTGATATATTCGGTGTAAGTGTCTCGCTGCTGAGTCGTTAAACCGGCATGCCACCGGGTGCTAACCCAGCCAGGAGCAAAGACAAACACTTTTTTCGAGGAGGCATTAAGGGTCATCGCAAGACTTTTGCTATAAGCGGTTACCGCCGCCTTGGTCAGAGCATAAAGTTCTCCAAAGGTTCCTTGATGTCCGATGCACGCGTCATCCCAGCCGATATTAATAACACAGCCATCGGCCACCAAGTGTGGTAAAATTGCTCGACTGCAACGGACACTACCCAACACGTCAATTTCCCACAACTGATTCAACTTAGCCTCGTAAGACATGCTGCGGACAGGCTCACTTAAGATGTCCGCACCCGCTAAGTTAACCCACGCCGTAAATTCCCCGACCCGCTCTGCTGTCTCTGCAATCACACGAGATACCATAGGTTCGGGTGCCGAGAGGTTAAGTGGCACTTCATCGGTCCCAGGATTTCTCGAAAATCCCACCACCACATATCCTCGGTCCCGGCACGCCACGCTTAAGGCACGTCCAATCCCACCCGTCACGCCGATAATCCCCACAATTACCCGAGCACTGTTACCACTCACCGTGACCCCTCCCCGGGAAGACGCGCTTCTTCTTCACTTGATTGTTTGACAAATTTTCAGACAGATGATATCATAGGTTTTGCTGGGACGCACTATAAGGATTGTGGAGTGCCAGAGGATCGGCTGAGGGATCGGATTCTCACCACGGGATTAGCCGGGCTAATCCCGCTTTTTATGTCTTTGTGTCATAAATATGGTATGCCAATTCGGTCCAGGCACGCCTGCGCGACTGATCTTGGATTTGCTGTAAACGCTCACGCAGATACGTAGCTCCCGGTCCAAACTCTGTCGGCAAGTCCGCATCCTTCCAAAATGTTGCCCACGAGGACCCCGGAACGACCAAACCTAAAAGGGGCATCACAAGATGCCACACGGTCTCTCGATGAATGCACTGACCCGCGCCGCAAGAGCAATGACTTTTAGATAAGCCTGCCACCGGACCATCCCAATCGGCGATGGGAATCCAAACGGAATACCATTCCTCACCATCCCAAAAACCGCCATGTACCCCATCTGGCATGATATCCACACCGTCGACCGCGCGGCGCCTAATCCACGCGTCGAGGGTTTCCGGATTACGGTTTAACGATTTCATAGCGTTCTCCTAAGGACATCCACTCTCGTAGTTCGTGGGTATTCCACTCCGTAATGGGACGTTGCGCCATGGGTTCCATAATGAGAGAGGTTAAGTAATGTTTCTGATGAATGAGTTCATCAATGCGTTCTTCAATGGTGCCCCGACTCACCAATTTATAACTCGTAACGGGTTTGTTTTGCCCCAACCGCCATACGCGATCGGTGGCTTGATCCTCAATGGCAGGATTCCACCAACGGTCATAGTGGAATACTTGCGAGGCCGATTGTAGGTTCAACCCTACACCACCCGCCTTCAGTGATGCGATGAGGATTCGAGGAGCTGGAGATTCATTGAAAATGTCCACGACACCGGTTCGCATTCCTGCCGCAAGTCCCCCATGATAAATGTCGACTGGAACTCCATAGCGTGTTTTAGCATACCCATGGAGTAATCGCGCCATGCGAACGTATTGGGTAAACACCACGCTCTTTTCTCCACGTAATACGCATTGCGCCAACAACTCATCGAGCCGCATCAACTTCCCCGATCGTCTAGGGTTTGCTTCAGCTTCGTGAAGGTATTGAGCTGGATGATTAACAATCTGTTTTAGGGCCGTAATCGCCCGGAGCACAATACCACGCCGCGTCATAGCTTCCATGCTCTCTCCTTGTTCGAGTTCTTCTAACAGTTGGTCGACAATCCCTCTATAGAGCACCACTTGTTCCGGTTCTAAGTTAACCCATTCTGTAACCTCCAGCTTGTCTGGCAGATCCTTGCGAATCTCCGGATCGGTCTTGGTTCGTCTCAAGACGAAGGGCGCCAGGGCTCGCGTTAATTCTTCCGCCACATTCTTGCGCTCTTCCTCAGCCCCCCGACTCATGGGACGTTCAAAGTACTGTTGAAAGTCCTTTGACGATCCCAAACACCCAGGATTTAATAGGTCCATGATAGCCCATAGATCTAGAAGACGGTTTTCCACGGGGGTGCCAGTCAAGGCTACCCTCCAACGAGTGTTAAGCGTAGCCAACGCTTGGGCACGTTGAGTATGGCGATTTTTTACATGTTGGGCTTCGTCAATGATCAATCCTTCCCAAGCCACCTTGGCCATTTGTTTATGATCACGGACCACGGTATCAAACGTGGTAATAATCACATCGCGCTCATCCGACTTCACAGCAAAAACCCGACGCGTCCCCCGGTACAGCTTCGCAGGTAAGTCCCGTGTGAACCGCTTCCATTCCTTTACCCAGTTCGTCGACACCGAAAGCGGACACACCACCAATATGGGGCCCATCCGACCGGGATGCCCTCTCCAAAAATCCAAAACCGCCGCAATAACCTCGATGGTCTTACCTAGACCCATGTCGTCAGCAAGAAGGGCCCCTAATTCATGTTCCATCCGACCTCGAAGCCACTCTACACCCACTTTTTGGTATGCGGGTAATACACCGCGAAAACCTGCCGCATCCATATCGACCTTAGGCGAATCAGCCAGGACCTCCGACACACGTCGGCGTATCTCAGGTACCAAAGAGGGGTCATAGCGTTCGGCCATCAATTCACGAAAATAGAGTGCGCCCAAACTTTGGTGACGTCGATGGATGGTTCGTAACAGCGTCTTCGCGCGGCGGACCAGTGCGTCATCGACGACAACCCACTGTTGCTGAATTTTGATCCGTGGTGCCTCGGCTTTAGCGAGTGCCACCAGCATGTCTTCGGTCATCGGCATGCCATCCAGCAAGACATCCCACTCCACATCCAACCACTGACGGGTATCCAGACTATGAGGTCTCCAACCAGCTTCGAGTGAGGGACGTGCGACCAATTGGTGACGGACCCAATGCTTCGGAATTTGCACCGTAGCTCCAATTCGATAAAGACGCGGTAACTCTTCTTCCCAAAAGATCCCCAAGACATCATCGGAGACCACGACCTCGGTATAATCTTCTAATTGGGCCCATGGCAACCAGTAGGCCGCCCACCGTTGCATCACCTGATAGCGCACGTCGAGTCCACTATCATCGAAGACACTTATCCCGATAGTATTTTCCCCAAGGTCACGAATTCTCACGGTCCAAGCTTCGGCATTCTCTCGCGGTTTCTGGGTTAACATCCGCTGCGCCTTTTCGATCCATTGCGCTGTCGTATTCAGCACAAGCACCTTGTCTGCACCACCGATGTTCCATAGATTCGGGGCGGAGATGACTTGATTGGCTAATCGACGTCCAAGCGATCCACCCAACGTCCGAGGTAGATTAAGACTCCGGACCACCTGTTGCATGTGTTGTTCCGTCCACGCGTCAAGCCAAGCTTTAAACTCCCGCCCATATTCATCACGAGTCCAAGGCCATCCCACCGTCGTCGCATAGGCATTCCGGATCGCTTCGTCGACGCCCGCCTCAACGACTAGATTCCAGCCGACGCGCAATTGATCAACGTTCCCGGGACTAAACGCTGGCACCGCGATTCCGTAGAGTTGCAGTTCCAAGCCATAGCGATCCCAGGCCTCGAACTCTGCCGCCCCTGGCTCATCGGCGACCAACAAATTTCTGTGCGGCCATGGCACGAATTCTAATCCAGTAGAGACCTGATGCCACAAACCCAGCCTCTCTCGATATCCAGGAACCCACTCTTGCATCGAAGGAATGCCACAAATTCTCATCCCTATAGTATACGGTACTTCAACGCTACGAGCTAGTTCTGTCATGACCGCGTGTTCGGGGAAGCCTTGCTTGCGACTAGGCTTTGCCGATTCCCCGAATGGCCTGGCCACAAGCAGAGAAAGCTTGGAACACTACGCGACGGCGAACCCAATCGCGACTTTTTCTGGCTCCCCACACTTTATAATGGGCAAGTAACAAGAGTTTTCCCACGTCGATGCAAACTCGACGAAGGGGTATCGGCCATACCCGATGCGTGGACACACGGCGTTCGGATCGGGTCGAGGGTGTTGCTCTTTTGCTGGTCATCCCGCCAGCCGCTAGCGGCATCCTTGCCCTTCGGGTGCCCTTTTCTCCCCGAGAGTCCGTCGGTCATCGGAGAGATACGGTGGGTGTATCGAGCTACGTGTTCAACACTAACCCGCCCCACCAGAATCGATCCTCGAGGACTAATCATGCCGTAACCATGCCAATGGTCTTACTACCCATATCAGCTACACTACCTATCCCAATTTGTACTATACTTAGCATAAATTCGCCGTCTAAGGAGCAAGCCCGTGGCAGATTATATTCGAGAAATTCGATCCTTGGTTGGGAACACAAAGATCATCATGGTGGCATGTGGAGCGTTAGTCTTTGACGGTGAGGACCGTCTATTGCTTCATCAACGGGAAGATAGCGGGAATTGGGGTATACCTGGAGGTTACCTGGAAATTGGTGAAACCGTTGAAGATGCGGCTCGACGGGAAGTGTTTGAGGAAACAGGTCTACGACTCGGAAAGATGGCTCTGTTCGGGATTTATTCGGGCCGTAAAAATGAATGGACGCATCCGAATGGCGATCGGGTCGCCAATGTGTTGATCGAATTTGTATGTAACGATTACGATGGTGAATTGGCACAAACAACCGAAGAATCCCTAGATATCCGATTTTTCCCTCGCAATGATTTACCGGCGCAGTTGTTCCCCGGTCAGAGACAAATATTTGAAGATATTGTATCTGGTAAAGAAACTCCTCCCATCATTTCGTAGATCCCTTCTTCCAGTACCAGGTGCTTTAGACCAACAAGTCCGGGTCTACAGTCTACCCTCTCTCACTTGGAGTGGTATTAGCGAGAACCCTGGGTGCTATGTGAGGGAAGTGGAGAGAGGGTGGCGACGCGGGAAGTCAAGGGTCTTGTCTGTGCCAGCTTAGCTGGCCCAACTGTGATGTCCAGGCCCATTCAGCCATGTCAATCGAACCGTTCAACGGAAGACCGTCATAAACGTCTAATGGTCCATTAAGTCGTCGTGAAGTTATCCTCGATTCTCGATAGGCCCTAGCTTAACCCGTGGGATTCTTTAGAGAGCCTAGGATATTAGCCCAGTGGGCCGAAATCTCGGCCATTCGACCTTCCCTTTCTTGATATCTTGTTGTGTCTGGATAGTGGATGTACTTTTTTTAGCCGCCCGGGAAGCCATGGCGTTGCAATGCTGTCTATCATCATGCCAAAGGGTCCATTGGCATGATTTTCTACAAGTCCTAATATCTTAGAATATATTCACGAACGGCCCCTTGCATAAGCTTCCCATTATTGGCAGCCGATGGCTACATTCTGCTACAATACGTGTATAGCCAGCTCAGCGTATACTCAAATGTCAATGCGATACGGAGGGGCTCTTCGATGGAATCGTTATCAATTGTCGCCATGGGACTGGCGGCGGGCCGCGGTGAACGGGTCCGCCCTTTAACACTCAAAGGTACCAATTACTTGCGATCCAAAGCGGTCATCCGTTTCATGGGCCGACGCATTATCCACTGGCAATTAAATTGGTTGCAAGAGCAAGGGGTGCGTTACGCGCTAATTGTGGCAAAAGGCATGGAAAATCGGTATCAAATCAAGAGTAACGTAGGATATCAATACCAGGACATTGCCGTCTACTACTCGCCTCCCATTCTCGATCCTCTCGATACCGGTAGCGGAGACGCCACGCTACGCAACGCAGCATACTTTGGCATTAAAGAACCCGTACTAGTGTTTCCAGTCGACAGTCTGTTCAATCTCGATCTTCAGGGATTGTACCGAGTCTATCAAGACACCCATGCTGACGTGGTTGTCGTCACCGGAATCCAGAACGCGGAACACGTAATGGGCCGGTATGGTGTGGTCCTCACTGATAGGAATAATCGAGTACGGTCTTTCAAAGAAAAGCCTAGTGTCGAAGAATTATTAGACCTGACTCAGGCGGAGTCTTGGGACTCGGCAAAGCAGATCCCGTTTTCTATGAACGCCGGAGTCTACCTCATTCGTCCAGAAGTTCTTCAGGAACTTAATGAGTGTGAGCGACTCCAAGTGATGCGACGCGACCGACTAGACTTTGGTCACGACTTATTACCGTGGATGGTGAAAGAACAGTACAACGTATACACGTATCCCGCATCCGATGTGGGTGATCTGGGTAACATTCCTGACTTTCTAGAGACCATGAAACGCGTCCTGCACGGTCAAATGGATATGGATTGGCCAAGACGGCCAATCGGAGCCCCCTTCACAAACCGGGCTGCCCCCCGTATTCATCCCACGGCCACTGTGGAGTCGAGTTATCTTGGCGTCAACGTTCAAATCGGACCGTATGCCCAGGTGCGCAACTCTACCCTGGCAGACGACGTGATTATCGAACCTTATTCTGAAGTGTATCATTCGCATCTGGATGAGGGTTGTCACATCGAATCCTATGCCAAAATTTCAGAATCACTATTAGGAGTTATGGTCCGGGTCCATTCGAGCGCGGAGCACCGGACCAGCGTCACGCGATACACGGGATTGGGCGACGAAGTTACGTTGGAGGCGGGCACGACCCTAGAATCGGCCATCATCGATCCTCGAAGCCACGTGTATAGCGATAAGGTAGTTGCTTTCACTTAATCTTGGGACCGTCGGGTGGCCGGGCCGCCCGACTAGGCTGGCTCGGCAATACAACCTTTTCTCGCCACACTCGACCGCCTGCAACCCAGGCTGCGACAAGAATCCCGGCTGTGGGAACCGCGAACAGCGCCCCCCAAATACCCTGTAATTCGGCCCCAATCATCAAGGCCACCACCGACAGCACAGGGTGTAGCCCAACCTGGTTGCGAATAATGCGAGGCCCGAGGATTTGAGACTCCAGCAAATGAATGGCAGCGAGCAGTACCAACACTTCCGGGACAGCTACCCAAGGGTTATTGAAGAGGGCCAAGACTAACGGCAAGATTGCCCCCAAAACTGGGCCTAACAATGGAATGAGTTCCATGATGGCCGCAAACACTCCAATCACCAACGGATACGGTAAACCGATGACCCAAGATCCGATTCCAAAACCAGTTCCCACGATGATCGATAAGAAGAATTGACCCCGCACATACCCTCCAATCACGCGTGCCAAAGTATGCTCGACGGCCAAGAGGTTTTCACGTCGCCGATGCGGCACCAATCGCAAAACCGCACCCTGAATCCGGTTGGCATCTAAAAGCAGGTACACCGTAATGAACAGAATGATGATGCCATCAACAATAAAGTCAATCAGATTTGTCACGATGGTTACCGTTTGGCGCACCACAAACGATGACATTTGGCCCATACTACTAAAGATTTTATCTTCAATCTGCGTGACGCTGACCTTAATGCCGAGATTTGATAGCCAACTAAGAATTCCCGGCGTGCGATGGGTTAAAATCTGAAACTCCGTGGGAAATCTCGCGACCAGCGTCGCGATTTGAGCAGCAATGACGGTTACCAGCAAGACGCCCCCGGCTACAAAAATCACCACGCTAGAAAACACCACTACGAAGACCGCCCACGATCGCCTCCACGATAGGGCCAGCCGTTCTACCAAGGGACTGAGGGTAATTTCAAACATCAAAGCGAGGACCAGAACGACGACAACATTAGCAACCCGAGCCAATGCCCATGTTGTCGCGATCAAGATCACGCCAATACCGATTATCACTAGGACGATATCTCGTGTTCTAGCTAACCCGGATGCCCACCGAGTGTTTGGTGGTGGATTGGTCATCTAAGCCCCTCCGCGTTCCTGAATCTTATCCATCCCAGTTGCCCCAAGTGCTGAAGTCGCCGCGAGCGGTTGACGACAAAAACTTTGACTCACTGGAATGATCACTACTTTACCTGAACTTACGCCGTACTGCGAGTTTCTAGGCCAGGGACGGATCACTAACGCTCTTGATGCTGTCGTTCCTGGCATAATTTTTTCATACGACCGAGAATTCCGCTATCCAAACTCCCTCGATGGGATAGACGTATTTAAGCCACCGAGATCAACTTCCACCGACAATCTTGGTATACTACTAACAATGAAACAAAGGAGGGTGCGAGCTGGCAGACCAACATACGCCCAGAAGAGCTCGGCTGCGCTCCCGCAGTCTCGGCAGTTCGGCAACCATCGTTTTTGGCGCGACATTGATTAGTCGCATCAGTGGATTTTTTCGAGAAGTCGTCATGGCTGCAGCCTTCGGAACATCAAGAAACACGGATGCGTGGCTGATGGCCTCGATGTTGCCAAACCTGCTATTTGGTACCATAAATTCTGCCATCTCGACGACGGTGGTCCCCACCATGACTCAAGGGGATAGCCAATACTCTCCCCACTCGGTTGAGCGATTTCTCAATGAGCTATTTACATTAGTGGTTGTGTTTTCGCTGATCCTGATCGTGCTCGGCGAGATCTTAGCCCCAGAAATTATTCATTTGGTGGCTATCGGGTTTCATGGGTCCGAGGTGCCGCTTACCATCAAAATGACCCGGATTATGGTTCCCACCATCATTTTTTGGGGTCTATCTGGAATTATTGTCGGGGTATTGCAAGAACGTGAACAATATTTTCTACCATCCATCTCTCCCTTGGCAATTAATATTGTGCGGATTTCCACCATTATCGTTTTGGGTAGCCTTTGGAAGATCACCGGAGTAGCCATCGGATTTCTGTTGGCGGTGGCCTCCCAACTGCTAGTTACCTGGCCTGCTTTGGGACGCGCCGGTATTCATTTACATTTCCGATGGCATTTCCACCATCCGTTACTCCGCCAAATGATTACGATGTCGGGGCCTTTTTTCTTGGTTAGTTCCGTCGGCACCGTGGGACTTATTGTAGACCGTATCTTAGCGTCGACACAGGTGTCAGGAAGCCTCGCGTCGTTAAACTACGCCTACGTCCTGATTCAGATGCCGATAGGACTCGTTGTGGCGTCCCTTGCCACCCCCATTTACACCAAACTATCGCAACATCATAGCCGTCAAGACCATGATACTTTCCTAGCTCTCGCCATGAAAGGACTCCGGATGGTGTTGGCCGTTATTGTCCCCATTACCATATGGTTCATGGTGTTTCGCGTCCCGGTGCTACGCCTCCTCTATCAACATGGCGCGTTCTCCAATCGATCAACGGCCCAAACTGCCGGTACGCTGTTGTACTTTGCCGTAGGCCTGCCCGGATTCGGGTTATCCTTCTACCTACAAAAACTCTTCTTCGCCACGCGTAATACACGGAGTCCTTCACGCTTTAGCATCATTACCATCGGTGTTAACATTGTGGGAGACCTCATCTTAGTGCGGGTTATGCATACGAATGGCCTGGCCCTCGCCACCGCACTCGCCGCATGGGTAAATACCGCACTTTTAGCCCGGGCTGTCTTTCGTGAAGGAGGTGCCCGGTCGCGCATCGGATTTCGTCACACATTCACCATGTTGGGCATCGCCGCCATACCGATGGTCGTTTTGGCTTTTTTAAGTCGTGGATTCTTGCGCCTCGACCAAATCTACGGACTTATTCCCTTAGCGGCCGGCATCGTTCTTTGTGTAATGATTTCCGGTCTCGCGTTCGTCACAACACTAGCTTGGCTGCATTTTCCCGAGGTCGACGACGCTCGGGCCTGGATTGGTCGCCGAGCACGTCGTCTCTATTCAGGCTCCTAATATTCGCCAAATGTGTTACCATTAGGAGTATAGGTAGATGAGGGGGAAATCATGGCCGTAGAGGATCATAGAGGATCATTAATTGTCGTGACAAATCGTGAGCCGTACATTGATGAAAAGGCTGCCCAAGGCATCCGACGGTTGCAGTCTGCAGGCGGTGTGGTGTCTGCGTTAGATCCCTTATTACAACGGAGTGGTGGTGCTTGGGTGGCCTGGGGAAGTGGTTCCGCTGACCGCGAAACCGCACCAGGAGGTGTTCGTATGGTACCTCCCATAGATCCTAAATATCCGTTGCATCGTGTGTTTCTGTCGCCCGAAGAAGTCCTCGGTTATTACAACCGCTACTCCAATCAAGGATTATGGCCGCTCAGTCATATGTTGATTGAACGGACCCAGTTTTCACGGGAGGCCTTCCATCTTTATCGCCGCGTCAATCAAAAATTTGCTCGCCGCGTCGCCAGTCTGGCGCCGCCCAACGGGTCGGTGTTTTCTCATGACTACCATTTGGCGCTGTTCCCGCGTATGTTACGAGAGTTGCGGCCCGATGTGGCGATCGCGCACTTTTGGCATATTCCCTGGCCACCATTTACGTTGTTTCGGCTGTGTCCGCAACATCAAGAGATCACCCGGGGACTTTTAGGGGCCGACATTCTGGGATTTCAAACCCCCCAAGACGTGGATAACTTTTTGACCGCGGTGGAACGAGGATTAAAGATCCCGGTCGACCGAACCCAGGGCGTGATCCAGGTCGGAACGCACCGCGTCGTGGTGCGCGATTACCCGATATCCGTGGATATCACGGCCATCGAGCACATGGTTAATACCCCCCGAATTCAACGGTGGACGGCCGGCATCCGTAAGCGAGCTCGTAATCATCACGTCAGCCTCGCCGTTTCGGTGGATCGTGCAGACTATACCAAAGGCCTATTGCAACGACTTCAAGCGATAGATAAATTCTTCGCCCAGTACCCAGAGCACCGCCGTAGAATCACGTTTTTGCAAGTGGTGGTTCCGACACGGACCGAAGTCCGCGCGTATCGGCGCCTCTATGATCAATTCGTGGATGCATCGGCGCGTATTAACGACAAATACGGGGATAGAGGGTGGACTCCTATGGTCCATATTCGACGCAGCATTGACCGACCGCGTCTGATGGGGCTGTTCCGTGCCGCGGATTATGCCTTAGTCAGTTCCCTATTCGATGGAATGAACCTGGTGGCTAAGGAATTTGTATCGTCGCAGATCGACAACCAAGGTGTGCTCCTATTGAGCGAGATGACAGGTGCCGCACAAGAACTAGAGGAAGCCTTTCATTTCAATCCATTAGACCCGGACGACGTTGCCGAACAATTACACCGAGCGGCCATCATTTCCCCGGAAGACCGCGCCCGTCGGATTAAGTCTATGCGCGAGCACATTCATGATCATACTATTTACGACTGGATCACGCGCATCATCCGAGACTTAAATGATGTGGCCCACACCTATGCCACACCATAACCACGACTTGCTGACAGTGCTACTTAGACATGGCAATCGATCGGTTCCGTCCTCCCAACAAACCTGGCTTTGGTTTTTTGATTTTGATGGGACATTGGTTGATTTGGCACCTCACCCCGACGCGGTGAAACTGCTGCCCGATCTCACTGACGACCTCATCCGACTCGCCACCGCTCCTCTCCAGACCGTGGCCATCGTAAGCGGACGACCTCTACGGGATCTCACACGACATCTGCCATCCCACCCAGCCCTATGGCTTGCGGGAGATCATGGGGCTGAAGTACGGGGACCACAATCGTTTGTCTGGAGGCATCCTAGTCAGGAAACCATAGAAGACGAGGCAAATACGGTGGCCTTGGATCTTCATACGCGTGTGAAGGATTTACCTGGGGTGTGGGTCGAAGCCAAGGCAACGTCAATGAGCATCCACTACCGACAGGCTCCACAAGCCGCGATAGTGAACTTAAATCGGATCCTGCGAGAATATTGTTGGGGCAGCACCTGGGTCCTTAAACCAGGACAACTCTGCTACGAAGTCCGAGCCACGAATGGCCCCACTAAGGCCGACGCGGTACGGGTAATCCGAGGTGCCGTGGATCCTCAGGGTACCAGTCTCTGCCTAGCTTGGGGTGATGACGTCACCGATGAAGACATGTTTTTAGCTTTGCCCACGGGACTTACCGTCAAAGTAGGCACCGATGCCGCTTTCCCCACAAGTGCGCGCTTTCGAGTCGAGTCGGTAGCCACCGTACGGGAAATCATCCATCAGATGGCACGCTATTGGACCCAATCGTAGGTCGTGTTTGGCGTATGTGTTGGATAATCGGGACGAGACTAGCGACGCGATTATACGAGGGCACCAAATAGACTCCAGACACAATATGAGACAAGTCGTCGATTAGTTGAATGGCTAACTCCGATCCCAAAGCCTGACCATCGTGATGCGAGGCAAGTTGCTCTAAAATAGGGGTGGGAATGTTAATCCCCGGTACTTCATTGTGCAAATATAAAGCTTGCCGATACGACACCAGAGGCATTACTCCCAGCACTAAGGGAATGTTAGCGGGGAGACGCGCTTTTTCCAGAAATTCATAGAGAATCGCCGGATCATAAATAGGCTGTAACATGATAAATTGCGCGCCGGCCTCCACCTTGGCCAGGCTTCTCGTGATTTCATGTTCCACATCGCTGGCGTTGGGATTCATCCCCACACCGATATCGAATTGGGTGGGCACCCCAATGGCCTGGCCTAAGGCGTCATGTCCGTGATTAAACCCTTCGAGCACCTTGACTAAGCCAATCGAATCCAAGTCATAGACCGCCGTAGCATGAGCATAGTCGCCTAGGCCTGGAGGATCCCCAGTGAGGCAAAGAACGTTACGCACCCCTAAAGCATGGGCGCCCAATAAGTCACTCTGGATTCCCATGAGGTTACGGTCTCGGGTTGTAAAATGTAAAATCGTCTGTATCGGTATCTGTTCCTCAATAAGTCGCGCGGTGGCCATCGCACTCAGACGCACACGGGCCATCGGGCTATCCCCGATGTTCACGACATCGGCGCCGACGTTATAGACGGTTCGCGCCGCATCCAACACACGCGAAACCGTTATCCCGCGTGGGGGATCCAATTCGACACTGACAACAAACTGACGCTCAAACAAGGCACCGAGCCCCCGCTCTATCGCCTCGGATGTCGGCTCCACGATGTGGTGGGGATCAGCGATCCCGGGCTCCCAGTTGGGAACAGTCCACACCCGCGGATCCGCCAAAGATCGCGCTATCGCAACCGTGTGTTCTGGATTCGTTCCGCAACAACCGCCAATAAGGACCGCCCCCGCCGCCCGCAACGCGGGCGCAATGGTTCCAACATATTCGGGGCTGGCAGGATAGTGAATATGACCCCCACGTCGCGAAGGTTCGCCCGCATTGGGATAAGCCGCCAAGGCGATACCATATTTCTTGGCAATGGGCGCCATACGTAGCACGGCATCCAACAGCGGTGCGGGCCCACTTCCACAGTTAGCCCCCACCAAAAACGGCGGTCCTCCAGGTAATTCGGCCGCGAACGTGATAGCGTCCTCAGGCGTCAAACCATATAAAGTCTCCCCATCCGGAGAAAACGCAAAGGTCACGACAATGGGCAACAGGGACTCTTGGCGAATCGCTGTCACCGCGGCAAGCACCGTGTGACGATCGGACATGGTCTCAACCATAAACCCGTCCACGCCACCGGCCACTAAACCATGGACAGCTTCACGGTATATTTCCAAAGCATTGCCGTAGGTAATCCCTGGCCCCACGCTGGCCTCGACCCCGACCGCAAGCGGACCCAATGATCCCATGATAAAACTCGGGCGTCCATGGGTATCGCGCGCGTGGCGCGCCAACTGCGCCGCCCGTCGATTGAGACTATAGACGTCTTCTACCAGCCCCAGCGCCCCCAATTTACTGGCGTTAGCTTCGAATGTATGGGTTTCGATAACTTGGGCACCTGCTTTGAGATACTCCAGATGGACCTGAAATACGGCATCAGGATCCTCAATTGGCATCAAAGGCAGAGCCCGCTTATCCATGCCCGAAGCCATCAGATAGGTGCCAATGCCCCCGTCCGCTACCAGGATGCCTCGCGTCTCCAGATGGGTTTGGAATTCGGATCCCGCCATTAGTCGAGCCCTGTCTCGTCGCGTACCGCCTGTACTGCCTGGGTCATTACGCGAAGTTTTCCCACGGCCTCGTCCCAAGTTCTCGTCTTTAGCCCGCAGTCCGGGTCGATGAACAGCAATTGGGGGGGGATAATCTCCAACGCCCGCAATATACCCGCTTTAACCTCGTCCACAGACTCCATCCGATGACTATGGACGTCGACCACGCCGAGCGCGAGTTCCTTATGGCTCGGCCAAGGAGTGGATGCCAAAACATCTAACAAATGAAAGTGTCCATTAGTGGCTTCGAGATCCAGTTGATCCACCGGCAAGTCCAACAGTGCGGGATAAATGGTTTCAAAATCACCATAACAAATGTGGCTGATGGTGTGGGCTGGCAAATCTCGTGTGACAATGGCCATGGCTTCAATCGCCAGGTCAAGCTCACGTGGCCGGGTTGAGATAGCAGGCTCATCAATTTGAATGTGTGTAGCACCGCTTTGAGCCAAAGCCATGGCTTCCTCATGGACCATGTGAGCTAATTCCAATACTAGGCTACGCCGGTCCGGGTAGTAATCATTAAAAGACCAGTCGCAGATTGTGTAGGGGCCGGTTAACATTCCCTTGAGGGGTTTATTGGTGAGTGCTTGAGCTGTTTGCCACGCCGGTACCGTTAGGCCCGGGGCTCCTTTAAACGAGATAGGGCCCTCGACGACAGGCTTATGGTAATACCGATTTCCATAGGAACGCACCGGTAGTGAAAGGGCGAAGCCGTTCCAGTTTTCGGCGAAATAAGCTACCATGTCGCCGCGTTCCATCTCACCATGGACCAAGATATCTATACCCAACTCTTCTTGCAATCTGATTACGTCCAACGTGGCCTGTCGTTCGGCCTGACGCAATTCTTCAGCCGTTATTTCGTTCCGTCGAAACCGAGCGCGTGCCCGTATCAAATGAGGGGGCTTAGGAAAGCTCCCCACACTGGTGGTTTGCAATGTCCGGGTCATGATGTGAGACCTCCTTCATGGCGTCCTTCAATAGCGTCACGAATGGACGCGAGCAGTTGCACCTTTTGTTCGGCTCGATCTGGGGGCAGGAGTTCGAGACCCCCATTCGGGTGCAACCATACCTTATGGTCCCCGTGAACAGCCAGAACTCGTTCGACGAGTCGCGCCGTGGTCGCCACCGATTCACGGCTTACTTGTCGAGAGTCGATTAAGCCAAGACCTACTTCGGCTTGAACCGTTGTGTGCTCCAAATAGGGCACCACCTCCGGATCCGACACCGCGTCACAATAGACGCGGTCGAATCCGATTTGGCTCAACGGGTCAATCCAAGAGTGGACGTTTGGCCCCCAATATAACGCGATAGCCTGTGGGATCCCGGCGTCTTGTAGCAGGGACGCGAGGACATCGGTAACTTCGTGAACATCCCACCCGGGATAATAGGCAAGAGCGGGCTCATCCCACTGGATTTCCGCTGCACCCAGATCGCGGAGCGACCGGGCCTCAAGGCGTAACACCTCCACTAAATCCGATAATAATCGGTCACGGTTGTGGTAACTGTCGTCCTCCGCTAGTTTCAAAAATGTCAGAGGTCCCGGCAAAACGACCTTGAGCGGAACGGACGACAGTTGCTGAGCTTGTTGATGCCACCACCGCAAGACGCCTCCTTGATAGGACAATCGACCTCGGATCACGGGATGACGATAGTAAAAGTTATTATCTAGAAATCGCAGTAACCCCGCCGACGTCACGTTGTCGATGTCCCGCACCACTCCATCAAACAGGTCATTCCATCGTATAAGCCCGTCGGTGGTTAGGTCCAATCGGTTTTCCGCCGCAATCCCTAGTACCCTTTGGGTTACGTCTCGAAAACCCTGGTCCAAATCGGTCGCATTTATGGCCCGCCGTTCGAAACGTTGAGTCGCCGTTCGGACGCTTGGCCCATGATCTTTGGCGATTTTAGGAAACGTACCCACCGTAGTTATCCGCATAATTTCGCTCTCCTCATACTGTCCCGAATTTAGTACCCACAGAAAAAACACGCCGGATGAGAAGAGGCGTGTGCACTCTTCTCATCTGTAAAGATCCTCAACTCGGATCTTTCAGGATTTAGCACCCTCCCATACGGGGGTTGCCGGGCTTCATAGGGCCAGTCCCTCCACCACTCTTGATAAGAAGTAAACGTATTTAATTGATCGGACTGTATCATCACCCGAGCCCGTGGTCAATGGGTCTTTCTCACTTACTTTCCGTTACCCTGCCCGACTTTGGCAAATAAATTCCATTACTATCCCTTGATTGTATTATCATCCTTAAACCGTGTAATTCCTCGATAAACCAAGACACTTTCCCATCAAATGATAGCAACCAGTGAACCGTAGCACGATCGACGTCGACCCACGCGACACGTTTGGGCTTGCTCACCCTGTCTCGCTATGATAGCATACCTGGTAAATATTGGGAGGTGAAGCGATGTCAACCCCTTCAGAAGCTACACGCGACCACAAAGCCATGGCCCTACCCGGAGACACTCGTCGGAAGGCTAAACCAAAAAAGCATTATATGCGTAACATATTTCTCATCATGATTCTCCTGGCAGCGGTTATTCTATGGCAACTTAATCCGATCATCAACGCTCTGGGAACCGTACAACATGCCCTTACTCATGCCGAGGGTACACGGGCCGTCTTTGCTTCGATTCTCTCTAGCCTCTACGATAAAATTCAACAGGTGGCGGGACCGCTGTTTAAACATCTTTAGCTAGAGGTCTTCCAAGACTCCATCGTGTTAGAACTGCGACAAGCGGAAGGTACCCCTAACGTTCGCACCGATGGTTTTCCCACCTACCTCCATTCCTGTGATCCCGGTAGCGGGATCGAGGTGGTTGGGAATCCAATACCGTCATCATAGTCCAAGTTGCTGGCGGTCGGGTCTCTGGGCCGCCCCATGCCCTCTTCGCGATGAATCCGGTACCAACCATACCAGCGGACCCACGTTGATATCGCCCTGACGCCCACCAGGGGGTCGCTCGTCCTCTGATCTAGTGATGACCAAGGAGAGTCTCCTTAGTCGGGACTCTCTTTAGATGAGAGCGCCCACGTGGCCCTGGTTATGCTAAAATACCAAACAAATGCTATTAGGAGTGTGCTCAACGTGGCTGACGATTTATCTTTCGATATTTTGGCTGCCAGCCTACGCCAAGATGGCGGCGACATCTTGGCATTTTTAGAGATCCTCGCGAAAAAACTCGAAGGCGCGATCCCGAACCAAACCGTTGTTGAGCGACGTGGAAGCCTGTTTTCTAAGAGTAAACCCGTATCGGCCATTCACGTCATGCTAGGTGACATGAAATATAGTCTTCTCCAAAACCGAGGACGTCTTGAAGCGCAGCGGATCAAGGTGGTGCGCGACATCGCTCTGAAGACCGAAACCATCCCCGTGGATCAATGGGTGGAGAAACTGAGCCAAGAACTTTTGGTGCTGGCATCAGAAAGTACAGCGATCCGAGAAGGACTGGAACGATTTCTCTTGTCCTAAGCGGCGAAAGGAGCTTTCACGTGTCAACCCACGCGTGGCACCAAGAAACATTGCTAACCCAGGTCGGGATCCACGCCGATCCCACCTATGGATCGGTGTCATCCCCGATTTATCCGACTGTGACCTATCAACATGGTCCCGAAGGTCTCGGCACTTTTGACTATTCCCGCACCGACAACCCGACCCGCACGGCTCTCGCAGAGGCACTGACCGTTTTAGAAGGGGGCACCGGGTCAAGCGTCTTTAGTTCCGGAATGGCCGCCATCCAGGCCGTAGCTGCCAGTCTCAAACAAGGCGATCATGTGGTGCTCACAGAAGATGTCTACGGTGGCACGTATCGGTTATTTGAGGATACCTTCACCAAGTTTGGAATCTCCACCACCTATGTGAATACACGAAACTTGCCTGCTTTGAGGGCAGCAATGCGCCCCAATACCCAGTTAGTTTTTATCGAGAGCCCTAGCAATCCTCTGCTACAGGTCTCTGATATTAGAGCTATCGCAGGGATAGCCCATGAATATGGTGCGGTGATGGCCGTCGATAACACGTTCATGACATTTTTACGCCAACGACCTATCGAACTAGGGGCCGATTTAGTGATATACAGCGCTACCAAGTACCTTTCGGGCCATAATGACGTGTTATCCGGTGCGGTGATCGCGCGTGAACCCCAAGTTGCCGAACATATAGCCACCATTGCCAATGCGTGCGGTGGTGTCTTGAGTCCCATGGATAGTTGGCTGGTGATGCGGGGTCTGAAGACCTTGGCTTTGCGTCTCAATCAACAGGAATCCAACGCCCGGCAGATTGCCCAATTTTTGGACAAGCATCCGAACGTAGCGGCCGTGTATTATCCGGAATTAGGCGTCAAGAAGGACATTGCGCTTCACCAACAACAAGCCACCGGACCTGGTGCCATGGTCTCCTTCCAATTGCCAGCCCACATGGATCCGGGCGTCTTTTCATCACGGTTGCAGTGCGTTCTCCCGGCAGTAAGTCTCGGTGGTGTGGAGTCTCTGATTACCCATCCCTACAGCGAAACACACAGGGAGTTACCGGAGGCGATACGGATGGCTCTAGGAATCCGTCCGGGACTGATGCGATTGTCAGTGGGCATCGAGCATGTCGACGACCTGGTGCGTGACCTCGATGCGGCCTTGAGTCGCTAATCTGGCGAGACCAATTTTCCATTTATGAATGAGGGGGAAGGATTCAACCATGCCGACGAAGTCTACTCCGGATACCCGTTTTGTTCATGCTCACCAATTAGATCCCGAAAGCCAAGCCGTCGTTCCACCGGTATACCGGGCGACGACCTATCATCAGGCGGATCCTTGGAATCCCCCGCCGTTCGACTATTCACGATCCGGTAACCCGACCCGAAACGCGCTGGAGAGTGCCCTCGCACTCATTGAGGGAGGGGTACGGGGTTTTGCGTTTGCGTCCGGCATGGCTGCTATCACTGCCAGCTTCTTACTTCTCGAAACTGGAGATCACGTCATCGTATCCGAAGACTGTCAGGGCGGCACGCAGCGTCTCTTGCGAGGAGTGTTTAGTCGCTTTGGGATTAGCGCGAGCTACGCGAATACCGATTCCGTAGAGCATTTAGAAAGGGTCAGACGTCCTAATACTAAAGCGATCTTGGTAGAAAACTTCTCGAACCCATTTCTCCACGTCGCTGACATCCCCCGCATCGTCAGATGGGCCCATAAGTATGACATTGATGTCTGGGTAGATAACACGTTTATCACCCCCTATCTGCAAAATCCGCTAAACCTGGGTGCCGACTTGGTGCTACATTCGGGCACTAAGATGATTGGCGGCCATTCCGATGTCACCGCTGGGCTCGCGGTAGCAAGGGAATCCGGGCTTGCCGAAAGGTTATACTTTATACAAAACGCGGCGGGTGCCATTCTATCCCCCGACGACGCTTATACCGTCCATCGGGGACTTCGTACGCTCCCGGTGAGAATGCGCCATGCGTCCGCCACCGCACTCGAGTTGGCTCAAACACTACAAGATCATCCTGCCGTCACCACCGTGTACTACCCGGGCTTGCAGGACCATCCGGGCCATGAAGTAGCTCTACGCACCATTGAGACGGAGCGTGGTTTTGGACAGATGGTCACCTTTCGGTTGAAGAGTCCGGATTTGGTCACCAAAATGGCATCACGCCTTCGTTGGGCTCGTATTGGCGCCGGGCTAGGTGGCACAGAAACCATTGTATCCTTACCGGAGTTGCACTGTCATGCGGCCCTGACCTCGGATGAACGCAGGATTCGCGAGATTACCGGTGATGTGGTGCGGGTATCGCTGGGTCTGGAGGACCCAACCGATATTATAGCCGACTTTTCGCAAGCCCTACGGCTTTAGTCCGCCGTTTGGGTTCCGATCCGTGAGGCGCGGACAACCACGACTGCAAAAGAGTCTCGTGCTGACGACCGTCTTCCGCTCTCTGAGTGCGGGAGCGACTCTACTCTTTTATCGTCTTTTCCCCTTCATAGCGAATGGAGGATTCGAATTCTACTGAGAGCACGCGTACAGTTCTTCGAGCCATCGTGCCACTTGCACCGGATCCAACGTACCCTCGGCCAATCCGACAGCAATAGTCTCGTCATCCGAGGGGATCTCAATCGGTGAGACATTGAGCTCCAAAATTGTTAAGCCTAGGCGCATTGCCGTACGCTTATTGCCGGTGGAATTACGTGACGTTCGACACCCATTGCTGCATCTCGTCGATCACACGCAGGTGTAAACGCTACACATACTGACAGATGTCATAGACGACGTGGAGTGGACCTGTTTCGAAGGGCATGGTGTGGAGCAGCTGCTGAAAGGCCGCCTGATAGACGGTCATAAAACGGTCTCCCGAGAATCCAGATCCGTGTTGCTCGCTTGCGGTTTTGGTGTAATACACGGCACAGTCCTCGACATCAGGAATGGCTGGACATCGAAGGTGTCTTGACTATTCGGGTGCCGCGTTCTTTTGCGCGCGGTATTGCCGACGCTCCCGGTGATAAGTCAGCAGCCATGGTTGGAGAGTTCCCGTACGATCCGCACAGTCCGGCATCGCCGGACTGTTGGATTCACTCCTGCGCAAGGTTCTCACATTTTGATTGTGCTTTACAAGGGAGAAGGAGAATCTAACAATGGAGATTCCCGTAATTGTTGAGAGGTTACGCAATTCGCAAGAATTTCTCGCGTATTCTGGTGAAGCACAATGCCTCACCACGGGAGACACCTCTGCGCAAGCGATCATGAATTTTCGTGAGGATCTTCATGATCTCGTCACGCATCATGGAGACGAGATAACGGTTGATCTGTTCAAAAATCTATTCGTCGAGTGCCACTTGTCTAATGCCAAAGCTTCCACAAATCTTGTATCACGATTTGTGTCGTCTAATACAGGAGTTTACTCAAGAAAGCGGTGGGCTCGGATCTCCGCAAGTTCGAGGACGCAATCGAAACGGCGTCCCTTTTAGCATTCCTACGCACCCGGCACACACGGTGCGACCGGACGTGCTAATTCATGTTCTTCGCTACCTCGATGTGTCACCGGACGGTGTTTCTAGTTTGGTACCGATAATAATGTGCGCTATTGTCGCCCGCGACACAGATCGGGGGATCGTGCCCCATCCCATGAGACCATCCGACCCCAAATGAGCTCCACGTTCGCAATCAGGCGATGGGGAGGATGGTCTGACAACTACGCAAAGAGGTGCCAGGTCCGTGCGAGCAAGAACAGTGGCGATGATGGCGCGTAATCCGCAATGCCTTGCGGTTGATGCCTACATGCTTGCAGAGGGTGGCCAGCTGCGCGTTCTGAATTTCAGGGCATTGAGGGACCCAAATACGCCGGATTGGCCCGCTTGACGGGCTCAACAAGGAGGCTACTGCATTTCTATCTTTTCCGCTCCGTGTTTGCCATCAATGCGAGCCGAGAACGCCGTGGTAATGGCACTCAAGTCCTCCACGAGTTCCTGCTGAAATTCCTCGCGTTTTGTGCGTGGATCGTCTTTCACCGTGTGCTCCATGACCACAACACGCATGCCAAAGGCGTGCAAATAACGTTCTAGATACGAAAACCCGAAGCGCGTCAATCGATCTTTATCCTCCACCACCACGATGCCCGCTTGGTGTTGCTGAGCCAGATCCAGCAACCGATGCAGACCCCGTCGTTTTTCATTCAAACCACTGGCCACATCGGTCAAAGCGGCCACCACCGTCCATTGTCGGTCCGCCACGAAAGCGGTTAAGCGTCCGAGTTGACGATCCAAGTTCCCGGCTTCTTGCTGTTTTTCCGTCGACACGCGGGCATAGAGGAGACAACGCGTGTCCCGAGCCACATCTGGTGCATCCTCGTGCATCAGAGCGCGTAAGTTCGCGACCGGATAGCGCCGATGATTCGTCACGGTACGCACCGGAATCAGGCGCCCTTCGCGTTCCCATTTCCGGAGTCCGTCGATGCTCATGCCGAGCATCTTGGCCGCCTTGCCGATGCTGACAAATTGCTCATCCATGATATAAACACCCATGTGTTATTTTAACAGATTATCTGCGATCATCATAGATTGGTCGTAATAAACTTAAACTGTAAGGAACACGTTTTCGGGTTTTTGAAGGCGGCGACAGAGTTAGTCACAAATGACTACATCAGGATAAGTCCATCAGAACGGTGATGGACTCCCTGGACATCCCTAAGTGAACCCATGTCTATGTTCCGAACGAGTCTACGGATCCCCATCTCTCCTTCGCTAACCGCCGTACCACTTTTCCCGACGGGCCAAGGGATAATTCAGGAACAACCTTGATGCGGTATGGGCGTTTATAATCCGCCAAGTTATCATGGCACAGATCAAGGAGAGCCTCTACATCTAAGGTGCGTCCTTCTCGTTGTGTGACCAATGCCAGAACGCGCTCTCCGCGCCGTGCATCTGGGACCCCAAACACGGCCGCCAATCCAACATCTGGATGTCTTAGCAACACGTCTTCGACCTCAGTAGGATACACATTTTCACCCGCCACAATGATCATATCCTGCTTGCGATCGACAAGAAACAAAAGACCGTCCTCGTCCAGATAACCCATATCACCCACGGTAAGAAATCCGTCGGGCGTAAAGTTTCGATGATTGGCTTCAGGGTTTTTCCAGTACTCGGTCATCAATGAGGGTCCCCGTACGTACACTTCCCCAACCCGACCGGAGTCTACCAATTTTCGTTCATCATCTAGGATTTTAATGTCCTGACCGATGGTCGGATAGCCTACCGATCCCAGTGGCCCATGTAAGGAGTGCCGAATCATGGTAGCAGCCCCATACTCTGTTGACCCATAGATATCATAGAGGCGGGCGTCGGGAAATCCGCGGATGATCCGGCCGCGTAAGGTACTGTCAAGGGGCGCTGATGCCGTCATGATTACTTTGAGCCCCTCGGCCCGGACTTTTCCCGATTCCACGGCGTCTGCCAGAAAAGTGAGGAGGCTTGGCACAAACATTCCGTAGTTCACGGAGTGCAAATTCACCTGTTCAATGACGTGGTGCGGATGAAAAGTCCTGTACGGGTAGATCACACAGGTTGCACCTATCGCCATCGACAAGGTGACAAACCACATCGAATTGACATGAAACATTGGAAGAATTGCAAAACCCGTTTGCTCCGATGAAATGCCCAGTTCGGAAGCTAATGCTAATGCAATCATGATATTAGCACGATGCGAGCGTATGGCGCCCTTGGGTTTTCCCGTCGTTCCCGACGTATAGACCAGAACCCATGGATCTTCTTCTTGGACTACGTAAAAATCTGGTTCACTGGGTGGTGCCTGGGCCACGCGATCCGTCCAAGTTCCTTGGACTCCGGTATACAATACCTCCGTTTGATCCAAGTCTAATTGGCTTAATATGGGTTGCAACTCCGGGTCTGAGACAATTAAGGATACCTCCGCGTCGCGAATGGCATAAGCGATCTCGGGTGGAGCCCAGCGCAAGTTCAACGGCACGCCCACCACTCCAGCCTTGGCGATGCCAAAATATATTTCTGCCATCTCCAGCCCGTTAGGGAGTAACAGTGCCACACGCTGTCCAGGTTGGATTCCCTGCCGATGGAGTACCCATGCAATTTGATTGGCATGGGTATTCAGGTCTTGGTAGGTCAAGGCCTGCTCTCCGAAAATTAACGCCTTTTTCGGCCCCAGTCGCCGAGCAGAACCGGATAAGGCAGATCCCACCGTTAACATAGCTACCGCCCTCTTTGTCGAATTATATAGACCCCGAGCCCTTTTAATCGGCATGCTTACGCACTAGGGCCCCCAGCACCGTCACCGCCACGGCTAACATGGTCACCGCAACTTGAGTTCGAGCCGTAACGAAGACAAATCCGCTAAACCGGTGAAGCCCGGTCAGCCTCCAGACCCAATAGCTAAGGCCTGCACCTGATGCTGCAATGACTTCCCATCGCTTCAAGGCTACCGAATATAACATCACGATATTGTTGAGCCCCAAAGCCATCATTCCCCATCCATAGTACGGCAAGGCACTTGCGATTGGCAAAAAATTTCTTCCCAAAATTATAGTAACCAACCAGACTCCCCGTGCCACAAAGATCCCTTCACCTACCCCTGCTAGCGTACTGTAAGCAAGGATTGTCATCCAGAGGTAGCGTCGACGGCGACTGCAATCCGATATGATGGCCGTTAACATCACCGTCCCGAGGCTCTGCGAGATATATTGTAGGCTGTGTCCGATCGTGGCCAATCCTCCATAACGCCCGGCCGAGACCGCTGTCAAGGCGTGCTTGGCCAACAAGCCGTCGGCGAGGCCGAGCAATACGTTAAGAACCCCCACCACCGCGGTTCCCATGACAACTTTGGCATCAATGGCTTCTCCAGCCTCATGCACCCTTGCTGCCACATATCGGCTCCCTCCCCACGTGACCCACGCAGCAAGTCCCTCCAAGACGCCCACTGCCGCAAGTCGGTACCCACTCCACGCCGCACCAGCGGCAGCCATCACGCGAAATCCCGTAGTAATCACACCAAGCAATCCCACATACATATACCAACGTGCTCGTTGCAATATTCCCACATTGGCTGCCAACGCTAGACTAGGCACAACTTCCGCCGTAAAAATCACCAGAAGTAGCCCCGACACATGAAGCAGCCGACCTAAGAATCCATTGAAAATCCAGACCAACCCCCATAATAGAGTGGCCGTGGCCCACAGATAAATGGATTCACGTCTGGCTTGCCGTGGTTTTGGGCGTTTTCCGACCCGTGTATAGACGAGCGTAACCACCGATGCGGGAATGACCATCAAAGCCGTTACATTAAGAAATGTCGTCAGATCGCCGTAGTGTGCGGGGCCAAGAACATGGGCTAGCACCACATGGTACAAGTAGTTAAAAAATCCGCCCAATAGGGTGGCGACACCAAATATCATGTTGTCCTTTAAAAATCCTCGTAGTGCTAGCATAGGGCCTCCGGAATCCAATTCTCATAGCATTGCCCGGTCCCCATAAAAACAGTCCCGGCACCATAGGTGCCGGGACCAAATTAAAATTATTCCGCAGTTCATTTTAACAACGCTCCAGCTCGGCTGAACTGGTTCACTGGTATATTTCGACAAAAGGTTCTAGAATCCTGCGTCTAACCCCATCATTTTAGTCGTCTTACGACTACACATCAGCGGGTTCCGAACCAACGCCGCCATCCGATCCGAGGATGGGGTACAAGTTCAACAGGTGCTCCATCCAAAACCAAAGAGGGCGTGGTCGTCAGCATGGAGATAGCCACCGATTCCCCATAGCGTCGACTGAGTACGGGTTCGTACACCGACAATCGCAACGGCCGCTTCGCCAGGGAGTGTCCATCTGTTGCCACGGCTTGTATAAACCCGATTTCAATCAATTGCCATGCCGATGCTTCCACTTCCGGTCCAAATTGCCCCAAAATGGAGCCACCCGACGCAACCCCCATCGCTCCCATACGGATCAACCGCTCCGCTAATTCAGGACGTTTACGGATACCGCGATTGCGCTCGGGATGGATAATTAACAGTCTTAATCCCTCAAGCGACAATTTGTACAACGCATCTAAGGTATACGCAGGAAAGTCGTTAGGAGGTAACTCCACACAAAAATAGTGGGTGTTGCCAATTGCTAGAAAATCGCCGTTTCGATAACCTTCATCCATTTTTGGACCCAGCCGCACTTCCATCGCCGGAATCAGTTCGACGTCGAGCCTCGCCATCCGAATTTCTTTGACAGCAGCGGCAAAGGCCTTGTCATAGACCTCCCGGGTCACGTCAAAATGACCATCATTGGCGTGAGCCACCGAGACGATTTGGCGCGTACCATCCGATACCGCCTGCTTTAATACCGCGAGCGTGTCTATAGCCGTTTTCGGTCCATCATCAATCCCTGTCAATACATGCGCATGCAAATCAATCACGGTTTTCGGTCCCCGTATCCGTAATAGTAGCTATAGGCTTCGTCGTTCATCTCAATATCGTTGAGCACAATGCCAAGAATGCGGGCATTTACCTGCGTCAAGCGTTCTTTCCCTTTAAGGTCCACCTTGCGTGACGTGTGTCCGGCTCGAACCACCAAAATGACCCCGTCCAGGCTTTGACTTAATGCCACCGCATCCGTAAATGAGACAACCGGTGGCGTATCGACGATCACCATATCATAGGCCTGCCCCAGTTGGGAAAAGAGCTCGGTCATGATCGGTGACGACATCATTTCTGACGGGTTGGGCGGAATCGGGCCACTCGTCAGCAAAGATAGCCCACCGATGGGTCCATGCGTCACATACTTATGCCACTCTTCGGGACGTGTAAGCGCCGTGGTCAGTCCGGATAGATTCCCAGTGCCAAAGAGATGATGAACCATGGGTCGTCGTAAATCCGCATCCACCAAGATGGTGTTCTTGCCGGCTTGCGCGAGTGCAATCGCCAAATTACACGACGTTAAGCTTTTCCCGGCCCCTGGTGTCCCACTAGTAATCATGACCTTCACCAAGGGGCCATCCACCCCAAGGAATTCTAGGTTGGTGCGTAAGGCCCGATATTGTTCCGCCGCAGCAGACCGCGGCGCCGTAAGGACCACTAATTTCGGGTCGATTAGATGAGATAAGTCCAATGGCATAACCCCTACATCCTCCCTTCGAACCGGCTCGTCGTTCGAACAGCCCGTTGACCTCTGGCTTTGGACCGTAGAGTCCGCTTAGGCCGATCTTTGGATGTCTGGGTCGCCGATTCGTCGTGGATCGTGGGAATCACCGTCAAGAGCGCTAAATCAAAGAGACGTTTTACATCGTCTTCCGATCGTACCGAATCGTCGAGATATTCCAGCAAAAATGCTAGTCCTGCGCTGACCATAAGGCCTAACACCAGGGCGATCGCCACGTTGACCTTGGTCTTCGGGCCTACGGGAATCGGATTATTTATGGCGGAATTAACCACCTTGAGATTCTTTTGACCCTGCACCAGGGTCACTTCGGATACGGTCTTCAAGGCCACTTCATTGGCTACCTGAGCCGCGAACGAAGACGAAGGGGCTTTGACCGTGACGGTCAGTAGATCGGTATTAGTTAAGGGTGTCGCGGTAATCATCTTCGTCAAGTGCGTCACCGAGACGTTGAGTCCCAGGCTTTGAATGACCCCTCCCACCACGGGTCGCGAGGTCACCAATTGGGCGTACGTATCAACCAGTTGCTGACCCGTCACCATGGACGTTAAAAGACTTTGGGTCGAATTGTGAGGGATAACAATCAAGGTAGTGGTCCCGGCATACTGCTTAGGTAAAACGAATTTGCTAAGAATCCCACTCGTTGCCACCGCGACCACGGTAATGATGATGATCATTTTGAGGCGCTTTCGGATCACACGCCAAAGTTCTTGAAGTTCCATCCGGCTATTAACATCCTCCTTGTGTCTCATCTTTCGACACCAAGGGGCGAGATTCCTCTTAATTGAATAAAGAAAAAGGAACCTGCGCAAAAATCTCAGGGCTGGCGACCGATTTGATGCAATAGCAGTTGCATGACCGCTCGGTTGGTATAGCCCATGTGCCATAGGGCAACCCCGGCCAAATGATCTCGCTTAGCCAAAGCAATTTTTTGACTCATGCCCTGGAGACTTTCCCACCACGATGTATGTCCCGCAAAATGGGCGTACGTCTCCTGGTAGCGTGGACTCCACTTAGCGTGCAACATCATGGTCGGCGTCACCGCATTGTAGGGGATAGTTACGGCATGCGTACTCCCCGTTGGCCAGGTATATCCGTAGACGGGGATCCCCAAGTCCAATTTGGACGCCGGAACCTTTTTCAGTTCACGCACCACGATGTTGTTAACCCATGGCATCGCGGCTACCGGTCCCGCCAACGACCCCGCAGCGTGCTCATCATAACTCATCAAAATAAACTGATTAATCTCAGGGCCAAGTTTATGATACTGGTAGGCTCCTCCCGAATGAGGAACCACGTCCATCGTAATTCTGTCAGTATGCGGCAAGAAATCTCGCAACTCAACCATAAAAGCGGTGAGTTCGGTCCTCAAATGCGTATGGCTGGGTTCAAAATCAATGTTCACTCCTTGAAAGTGCATCGTCCCAACCATATCGGCAATCGCCCGGGCAGCTGCTGTCCGTGTCGTCTTCGAGGGTAAAAAAGCTTGGGTCCCGGTGGCGTCATTGACCAAGGGCATCACCGGAATGTGTGCCTTGGTGATTTGGGCCAGAATGGTCGCGTTCACATGGCTCTTTAGGGAACCCGATGCCGTCACCGAGTACCAAAATGGCGAGAACTCGAAGATCGCATGAGGATGTGTATAGAGTGCGGTCAATGGCGTGCTCACATCATTAGCCCAAAATCCCACCACGCTCAAGACAGGTTTTTTTACCGTGGACGTAGGTGCAGCCTTTGCATGAAACCCACATCCAACCAGTGCCACCATCAGGGTTAGAAATGCCCCCAAACTTGTTCTCCGTTGCCTTACCATGGTTCGATCGATCACCTCGGTTCGAGTATGGCCATGCGTCACGTTCCGCATCCTCTGAGGTGATTGTCAAAGGCGGAAAAATTAGGATGACGACGCCAGTGGACGAGCTAACCCCACCGAAGATCGAGAATATGCTATGATTTGGATCATGGTGAGGTCATCGAGCATCAAGAAATTGATGATTTCTCGAAGCCCTACCATAATGATCGCAAAAAGGATGGTGGCCACCATGCGATTTTGGATTCTGCCGGTTGGCAAATTTGATGTGGACGCCACGGTGCTCGACCCTGCCGCCGCACCTGGGCGACGGTTATCTATTCCGGTCTATGCCTATCTGATCCAAACGCCCAATGGGCTTTTATTGTTCGATACCGGATGCTCCGCGCAATGTCGTTTGGAACCGCGAAAACTTTTGGGGGATGATTTTTCTCAGTTACTGGCACCTCAACTTACTCCCGACGACATGATCCCATCGCAGTTAGCTGGGATTGGATTTACCGTAAAAGATATCGACCTGGTGATGAACTCCCACCTGCATTTCGATCATGCCGGTGGCAACCAGGAGTTCTCCACTCATCGCTTTATGATACAAAAAAACGAATGGGAGGGCTTGGTGCAAGACCCGGCACAATACCTGGATCCGGCCGCGGCCGCCATCGACCGTACACAACTGACCTTAATCCATGGAGATACTCCGGTTGATGAAGGTATCACCCTGATTTTTACCCCAGGTCATACGTTGGGTCATCAATCTCTCCTCGTCGAAACATCCACCGGACCCCTTCTAATCACCAGCGATGCGGTGTACACCCGTGAGCAATTTGACCCCGATCACGTGGGAGCCTCCACAGACCTCAAATTAGCTCAATCGTCAGTCAAACGGCTGATGGAGATCGTGCATGAAACCAATGCACGCCCGTTTTTCTCCCACGATCCTAACCAGGCGCGGCAGGAGAATTGGCGTATCGCACCGCTCTTCTATCATTGAGGCGCCACCCATGAAGCGCCGCAATGATGTATGGGCCCGACGGATTCGAAGTCTTCTTTGGTTAGGTCTGGTAACCTTGACCGCGTTAGCTTTATTTTATTGGCGATATTGGTCGGCCTTGGAGGCACTGCCGGCACGCGTCCATCAACGGGTCACCAGTCACCATGGCCTCTACCTCAAACGCGCCACCGTCAATCCTTGGCTGGTCAAGGCGCTCATCGCGACGGAGGATCGCAGCTTTTATCAAAATTGGGGCATTTCTTTTGAAGGCATCGGCCGCGCACTCCTGGTTGACATCCGAACACTGACGTTTGCCCAAGGTGGGAGCACCATTACGCAACAACTGGTCAGAGACATGATGCTGTCCCCGAAAAAGACCATCCCCCGCAAGGTTACCGGTGTCCTACTGTCCCTGATGGTCACGGCGCTCTATAGTAAGCAGCAGATACTCAACATGTACCTTAACGAAGTGTATCTTGGCCATGCGAGTTACGGGGTGGGCCGGGCTTCCGTGGTTTACTTCGATCGATCCCTAAGAACATTGCCCGCCCAAGATGCTACCCTCATGGCCGGGCTGCCGCAAGCCCCGTCAGCGTACGACCCCCTGACTCATTATAAATCAGCCAAAGATCGTCAATGGGAGGTCTTGATCAGCATGGTCGCCGACCACATGATCTCTATGGCCGAGGCTCACCATATTTTTCGCCAACCACTGCATTTGGCGAAATAAGAGGGTGGGCAGAAGACCCCGCCCACCCTCTCTTTACGTTCACAATGTCTTAACGATGAAGTTTTTTGAGCTCTGCCATAAGGCGGTCGTTCAACACGCGGATATGAGTACCCTTCATCCCCAAGGACCGGGATTCGATTACGCCGGCCGACTCAAACTTCCGTAACGCATTGACAATCACCGACCGCGTAATCCCCACGCGATCCGCAATTTTGGAGGCCACTAACAGCCCTTCTTCGCCGCCCAATTCCTCAAAAATATGCTGGACTGCTTCGAGTTCCGAGTAGGAAAGTGTGTCAATCGCTACTTTGACCGCCGCCTTTTTGCGGGCCTCCATATCCAACTCATCCGATTTCGACCGCAGAATTTCCATGGCCACCACGGTGGCACCATATTCTGCCAAAATTAGGTCTTCATCCTCGAACTCCCGGCCGAAGCGGGACAGCACCAGGGTGCCTAGGCGGTCGCCACCTCCGTTAACCGGCACTACCGTCGTAATCTTATTTTCGTATATACACTGCTTATCCCGAAAGAAGACACACCGACGTGATTCTTGGGACACATTCGGAAAAGTTTCGTCAACCTTCAACAACCCATTGTTATAGGATTGAGGAAAGGAATCCTGCCCAAGAACTTCGCGGATCATAATGTCGCACTCGAAGGAATCCAAGAGAGAATAACCCAAAATCTTACCCCGACGACTCACCACATACACGTTAGCGGCAATCAGTTGGCTCAAGATCTGCGCCATTTCTTCGAAGTTGACAGGATGCCCGGCCGTGCGTTGTAGTAATCGGTTAATACGTCGCGTCTTTTCTAACAGTTGTTCCACGACAAAAGCCTCCTTAAAAATGCTGGTTTCGTCATCGCACCAATTTCCGGTTTTGAGTATATCACAATAATGGATTGGAATGTCATAACGAAAGCAAAAATTCAGAGTATATACCGATTAATGTCAATATTATCGGCAATCTGCGCCAACCGTTGATCCACGTAGTCCGCCGTAATCGGAATGACCTGCCCTGTGAGATCAGATGCCTCAAAGCTTAGCTCTTCCAGAACTTTCTCGAGAATCGTGTGCAAGCGTCGGGCTCCGATGTTTTCAGTGTCCCGATTCACGCGATCGGCATAACGCGCCATTGCCCGCAGCGCCTCATCTTCGAAACGCACCTCCACGCCTTCGGCTCCCAACAGCGCCTGATATTGCGCAATGAGTGAATTTTTGGGCTCGGTTAAAATTGAATAAAAATCATTTTCGGTCAGCGCACTAAATTCCACCCGAATGGGAAATCGTCCCTGCAACTCGGGAATGAGGTCACTCGGTTTACTGACGTGAAAAGCGCCGGCTGCGATAAATAGGATGTGGTCCGTCTTTACTGGCCCATATTTAGTGTTTACGGTCGACCCTTCCACAATCGGAAGGATATCGCGTTGGACTCCTTCGCGACTGACATCGGGACCTCGGCCATCTTGGCTCGATGACGCAATCTTATCAAACTCGTCAATAAAAATAATACCTTGCTGTTCGGCCCGCCACAGAGCATCGGCATTGGCGGCATCACTGTCAATTAGTTTTTGAGCTTCTTCTTGAGTCAAGATTTTGCGCGCCTCCGCCACGGTCATTTTCCGTCGCTTGGTACGTTTGGGCAACAAGTTCCCAAACATCTCACCGAGATTCATTTGGTTCTCCTCGGATCCCGGCATATTGCCCAACATCGGCATTTGGGGGGCCGCGTCTTCTATATTCACTTCGACCAGGTCGTGCTCCATGGCCTTTAATCGTAGTTTTTCTCGAACCTTACGGCGATCTTCTTCAATTCGTCGACGCTCTTCAAAGTCGACCGGTCGCTTGTTCTGGTAATTGCCACCTGCGCCCGCAAACAAGGCTTCGAACGGGTTTTGTTGCGCCGATTCATCCACCGGATCCGGGACTAAAGCCTCAACGATGCGGTCTTCGGCAGCACGCTCCGCCCGGTCTTTGACCGACTGGGTGCGTTCCTCCTTGACCATCCGGACGCTGGTTTCGACCAGATCTCGAATCATGGCGTCAACATCACGACCCACATATCCCACTTCAGTAAATTTAGTGGCTTCCACTTTAATAAAGGGCACCCGGAGCAAACGCGCTAGCCTGCGGGCTACCTCCGTTTTTCCGACCCCGGTAGGACCAATCATTAAGATGTTTTTAGGTGTAATTTCCTCCTGCAGCTCAGGGTCCAGGCGGCTTCGGCGCCAACGATGGCGTAGCGCAATCGCAACCGCCCGCTTAGCACCATGTTGCCCGACGATATACCGATCCAATTCTTCTACGATCCGTTTAGGTGTCAATAGGGCTTCATCCATCGTGATATCTCCCTCCGTTAATCCTAATCAAGTATCTCGATAGTAAGGTGATGATTGGTGTAAATGCAAATATCCGCCGCAATATTCAACGCGCGCCGCACGACGTCATCGACTGCCGGAGGATTTTCCAGCGAGGCGAAGGCTCGCGCTGCGGCTAGGGCGTAACTCCCCCCCGACCCCACTGCCGCAATTTGGTCGTCGGGCTCAATGACCTCTCCGGTCCCAGACAGGATAAAGAGGTCCGATTTGTCGGCCACAAGAAGCAATGCTTCCAGTTTCCCCAACATCCTATCGGTCCGCCATTCCCGACTCAGTGCCACCGCGGATCGGGACAAATTGCCGTGATGTTCTTCCAGTTTGCCCTCAAATCGCTCGAACAAGGTTAGCGCGTCCGCCACCGCTCCTGCAAATCCGGCCAAGACGGCCCCATGATAGAGACGTCTCACTTTGCGAGCGGTGTGCTTCATCACGGTATTTTGCCCAAACGTAACTTGGCCATCACCGCCAATGACCGCACGACCGTCTTTGACCATACCCAATATGGTCGTGCCATGGAACTGGCTTTCACCCATTCAATTCATCCCCCTATCATTAACTACGTGTGATGCGCTCGAGGGTGTGCATTTTGGTACACCCGGGTCAATTGATCTTGCGAAATATGGGTATAGATTTGGGTGGTTTTCAGGCTGGCATGGCCCAGCAGTTCCTGAACCACCCTCAGATCTGCCCCATTCATCAAGAGGTGAGTGGCATAGGAGTGCCTCAACCAATGGGGACTAACATTGCGCGAGGTTCCCGTCTTTAACATCGTCGCCTTGACAATGCGCCGCAAACTACGGGTGGTTAAACGCCCCCCGCGGTGATTCAAGAAGACCGCCTGGATACTGCGACGAAGCAATTGGGGACGTGCCACCGTGAGATATTGCGTAAGAGCTCGAATTCCATAGGATCCGATGGGTACTTCTCGCGGTTTACCCCCCTTACCCAACACTCGCAGTATGCCCTGCTCCAGGTCCAAATCTTTTAGGTCCATCCCAATGGTTTCCTGGCTACGAAGCCCCGCCCCATAAAGCGTCTCGACGATGGCCCAGTTTCGAATTCCCAATGCCCCCTGCCCTCTAGTCGCTGTCTCCATCATGGCTGCCATCTCGTCCATGGTCAACACTCGGGGTAAGCGAGCACGAAAGCGGGGGGCCAACATGCGACGCGCCGGATTGTCTCGAATACCTTCACGTTCCAGGTATCGCATCCAGGATCGTACCACAGACAGCTTACGGGCGACGGTGCGAGCCGCCACCCCCGATTCGCCCAATTCCAAAAGCCAATGTCGTATCCGTTTGGCGTCAACGCTTAACACACTACCAACCTGTCCCTGGAATTGTTCAAGATCCGACCGATAGGCTCTTATGGTGTGCTCAGAGCACCCTTGCACGGCCGTAAGATATCTCAAGTATTCTTCAAGCAGGTCGCGACTCATAGCGCGCCCCCGGCATCCTGGCCCACCAGGAGTCCCACTTGCTGTCCCCATGATTGGAGCGCCCGCAAAGCGCGCATTCGCATGATTTCCCGTCGCTGTTTCTTGTCTCTCACTACGGTCGGATCGGGCGGATCCGGCAACAGACCAAAGTTGGCGTTCATCGGCTGGAAATGTTCGGGATTGGTGTGCGTGACGTAATGGGCAAGTGCCCCCATCATGGTCTGGTGCGGCCACACCACAAGCGCTTCACCGCGAAGCCAACGTGCCGCATTTATTGCTGCCATGATTCCCGTAGCGGCGGACTCTACGTAACCTTCGACCCCGGTTATTTGCCCGGCAAACCACAAATCTTCGCGAAACCCAGCTTTAAAGGTCGGTTCCAAAAATTTCGGTGACTTCAAATACATGTTTTTGTGCATGACTCCATATCGAACAAACTCAGCGGCATGAAGGGCCGGCACCAGGGAAAACACGCGTTTTTGCTCGCCCCACCGTAAATTAGTCTGGAATCCAACTAGGCTCATCAACGATCCTGCCGCATTGTCTTGACGCAATTGAACCACTGCGTAGGGACGCCTCCCGGACTCAAACGGATTCGACAGCCCTGTCGGTTTCAAGGGGCCAAATAATGGTGTCCGTACTCCCCGACGAGCCAACTCTTCGATGGGCAGACACCCCTCAAAAAATTGGGTAGCGGTTTCAAAATCATGACGAGGATGCAACTCCGCATGGACCAGGGCATCATAAAAAGCGAGGTAATGCCCTTTAGTCAACGGACAATTAAGATAATCTGTTGAGCCCTCCCTCGACCCCCAAAACGCATGGTTCATGTCGACCGATTCGCTCAACACGATCGGGGCTGCGGCGTCATAAAACGACAAAAGCGTCTCTCCCAAGAGAGTCTTTAGTGCCCCACTCAATGTCTGGTGGGTTAAAGGGCCCGTGGCAATAATGGTTGGCCCGTACGGGATCTCGTGCACCACCTCCCTATGGATACGCACCCGGGGGCGCGCCTCCAGGACCTCCGTAATGCAGTCCTGGAACCGTTCGCGGTCCACGGCCAGGGCCGATCCGCCGGGAACCTGAGCGTAACGGCCTGCCTTCAGAATCAACGAATCAAAGAATCGCATTTCTTCTTTCAAGAGTGCACCTGGCGTGTTCCCTATCATACTCCCCAACGAGTTCGAGCACACCAATTCACCGAGCCTATGAGTGAGGTGAGCTTCCGTCATCGTGGTTGGACGCATCTCATAGAGTTCCACCGGGACTCCCCGTTCGGCTAATTGCCAGGCGGCTTCGGATCCAGCCAACCCACCTCCCACGATGGTTATGGCCTCACTGGGCTTGTTCTGACTCATAGCCGCATCCTTCCTTAAGACACAGCACACTCTCCCGCTGCCCACGGCGCTTAACCGCCATCGACGATCCACATTGAGGACAAAGTTTATCCGTAGGCTGGTTCCACGTGACGAAATCACATTCGGGATAGCCGCTACATCCATAGAAGGTACGACCCTTTCGCGTGCGTCTCACCACCACTGGGCGCGCACAACGGGGGCACAAGGCAGGAGTTTTTTCCAAGAATGGCTTAGTAAAGTCACAGTCAGGGTACCCGCTACACGCCAAGAATTTCCCGAAGCGTCCATATTTGACCGTCATCGGTTTCCCGCAGCGGTCGCACACCTCATCGGTAGGTTCCTCCGGCAATTCCATCTTCGCCACGTCCGCTTCCGCACGAGCCAACTCCTCGGCAAAGGGGCCATAAAATCGAGTGAGGACGTTTTGCCAAGCCATTTCGTTGGCCTCTACGCGATCTAGCTGACTTTCCACTTCAGCCGTGAACGTCGTGTTGACGATCTCCGGGAAGTACTCGCTCAAGAGTTCCACCACAACCCGTCCGAGATCGGTTGGGAACAACCTTCGTTGGGTGCGCTCGACATAACGTCGTTGGAGCAATGTATCTATAATCGGTGCGTATGTGGATGGTCTACCAATCCCTAGTTCTTCCAATGTTCTCACCAGGCTTCCCTCGGTAAAGCGTGCCGGAGGCTCGGTGAAATGTTCTTGCTCGGATATTTGAAGAACAGGAAGACGCTGGCCCTCGACGAGAACAGGAAGTGTTTTGGAACTCGGATCGTCTTCGTTGGAGTCGATCTTGGATTCGCTGGCTTCGCGGGCGTCTTGATAGAGTTCCGCAAACCCCGCAAATTTGATTAGTGATCCGTGTGCCCGAAACTTCTCTCCGTGGGCCTCAAGTTCTACCGTCGTGGCATCGAAAACTTGTGCAGCCATCTGACTTGCCACAAACCGTTGCCAAATCAGACGATAGAGTCGCAATTGATCGCGATTGAGGCTGTCTTTCAATTTGTCGGGAGTCCTTAGCACGACGGTGGGTCGAATCGCCTCATGGGCACCTTGAGATCCGACGGGATTACGATCTTGGCGGCGTGGATCCACGTCCTTCAAATAGAGGGAGCCATAACCATGCTCGATGAAGTGACGCACTTCGTCCTCTGCGCTTTCTGCAATTCGCACCGAATCCGTACGGATATACGTCACTAAACCGACTGTTCCCTCCCCCTTAACATCCAAACCTTCGTACAACTGCTGCGCCAAACTCATGGTGCGTTTGACGGAAAATCCCAATCGTTTGGAAGCCTCTTGTTGCAAGGTTGACGTCGTAAAAGGAGCCCCCGGAAACCGCCGACGCTCTTTGGTCTTTACCGCATTCACCAAGAGCTCGGTTCCTACCGTGACCTCGCCCAGAATGCCCGCCACATCCTCGGCCGAGACTCTACCTTTTTCGCCCTGGGGTCCTGCGTAGCTGGCTGCCAGAGGTCCACCTGCCTCAGTGCCCGCCTCCAATCCAATCGTGAAATATTGTTGCGGCACGAATGCCAATACGGCATCCTCGCGGTCTACCAAGAGCTTCAACGCGGCCGACTGAACTCGTCCGGCCGATAAACCAGGTCGAATCTTATGCCATAACAGAGGGGATAATTGATATCCCACAACACGATCCAAAATACGGCGAGCTTGTTGCGCATTCACGCGCGGCATGTTTACGGGTCGTGCGTGGCGAATTGCGTGGC
>JAJYPK010000070.1 GCA_021795465.1 Bacillota bacterium | reverse complement strand
GGCAGCCGATGTACACCCGGGTTCGCGGGTCCAAAAGCTATGGGATAGCGGCATGTTTGACGCCGTGGTGTTCCTAGACCGCGAGCCTCGAGTCGGCTCGATCCGTTCGGTGTGGCCTGGGAAGAGGGATGTGGCGTCGGGATGAAATGGACTGGAGGACTTCTCGTGATTCTTGCCGCGGTCTTACTGGGACGCATCTTAGGTCGTCCATACCGCCGCCGTTGGCTGTTGCTCTCGACGTGGGAACGCTGCACGAGTTTTCTCATTCCTTTAATCTCGTGGCAACAGATTCCTTTGACCCAAGCCCTAGGGCGCGCGGCACGGGCGTACCCACCGCTCAGCGTCATGTTGGATCAGGTGGTAGGGGAGCTTGAAAAGAGGGAGTCGGATGTGGTGGGCGCTTTTCAACACGGGCTTGCCGCCGAGTCGGCGTTAAAGTTCAGAGAACGCGAAGTGCTCGAAGATCTGGCGGCAAAACTGGGGTCCTCGTCCGTAGAGTTCCAGAGCGATCTGTTAAAAACCACGGAATCTCGGATGCGCCAGTTGGCCGAAGAATCTCGGGTAATGGATCTGAAACAAGCGAGGCTCTTGGAGACCCTGGTTTCTTTATCCGGCGTGGCTTTGGTGATCTTGTTATTGTAATCCCGTCGTTCTTGGCGGATGGGAGTGAACACATGACCAATATCGACCTAATCGTGAAATTGGCTGGAATTGGGATCTTGGTTACCGTGGCCTATAGCGTGCTGGAACGGTTGGACCGGAAAGAATGGGGCCAACTAGTCGCGTTAGCCGGGGTGGCGATCGGATTCATTCTGGTTCTGCGCGAAGTGCAACAATTATTTCAGGCGGTTCGAACCATGTTCAACCTGTAAGGAGCGCTTCTGGTGCACACAATCCTAAAAGTTGCCTCGATTTCCCTGATTGCCACGGTACTTTTGGTTGTTCTCCGGGAAGAACGTAGAGAGTGGGGGGTCATCCTCCGTTTTGGAATCGGTGCGGTGGTGCTGATCATGGTGCTGACGCCCCTACAATCCGTGATTTCTCAAGTCATCCGGTTGGCAGCAACGGCGCGCATCCACGGCCTCTACTTGACCATTTTGTTGAAGGTAATCGGGATTGCCTATATTGCGACCTTTGCCGCGCAAGTGGCATACGACACCGGGGAATCCGGTCTAGGATGGCGCGTGGAATTGGCGGGTAAGGTGGCGATCTTAGTTATAGCGCTCCCTCTAATTGGAGCCATTTTGAACACCATTCTGAAGATGGTTCCTCCATCATAGCCGGGGTTGGGATTCTCACTGTAGACCAGCAAAATCTAGCCGAGGAGACCCAGGATGCAACGTTTTCTGATCGCCATCTTCTGTATCGGCTTCCTGTTAACCATGTCGCCGATGGCGTTTGCCCACGGACTCAATACGATGGTCCGTAATCAGGCTCAATCTGTGAATACCCGGGTCTTAGACCAGGAGGTTTCGCAATTGGTGGGCCAGCATTCCGGTATCCGCATTCCGTCGGTCACCGCCATTACCCGTGCCCTCCTTCATCACAAAAATCCCATGAGCCTGTCGGCGATTTTACGTGGTTTAGAAGGGGCGGTGGCCGGAGACGTGGCGGTGGAAAGTCGGGTGCTCGGGATCATCTTTGTGCTGTCGGTGCTGGCTGCAGTATTGGGTCGACTCACGGATTCTTTGGGTCAGGGCGGGGTGGCCGAAGTATCCAGGCTTGCGGTGCTGTCAGCTCTCATCCTGGTAGCACTCCATTCCTTTGCCGTGGCAATCGCCATGGTTACCGGACTCATCGGCGAACTATGGCATCTGATGGAGGCCATCATTCCCCTCTTGGTGGTGCTGATGGCGGGGACCGGAGCGTTTGCCTCGGCGGGAATTTTTCATCCGTTGATGTTATTCACGGTCAATCTCGTGGCGCTTTTGACACGCGACTGGGTGCTGCCGCTGATCCTATTTGCCACCATCGTGGAATTGGTTGGTCATTGGCTCCCGAAGTTCTCCTTGCATCACTTAGGGCAATTGATGCGGGTCACCGGACTTACCCTCTTGGGAGGCTTAATGACGCTCTTTTTGGGGGTTATGGCGGTGGAGGGGGCAGCCGGTTCGGTAGCCGACGGAGTCACACTCCGTACGGGTAAATTTCTGGCCAATACCTTTGTGCCCGTCGTCGGAAAGATGTTCTCCGATGCCATGGAGGCGGTGCTCGGATCGTCGTTACTGTTGAAGAACGCCGTGTCGATGGTCGGAGCGCTGGCGATCATCGTTATGGTCGCGTTCCCGCTCTTAAAACTCTTTCTGATGATGGTTTTATACCGGTTGGGAGCGGCAGCGACGGAACCTTTAAATGTTCCCGGGGTGAGCCCCACCCTAGGGACGATGGCAAATGCGCTCGGTTGGTTGATGGCCATTAGTGGGGCCGTAGCGCTCATGTTTTTTCTCGTGGTGACCGTGGTAGCGTCGGCCTCCAATGGGGTGGTGCTCTAAATGATTGGTGTGATTGGAAGTTGGGTCAAAACCCTAATCGTCATAGTGCTCCTGGGGAATCTGGCGGAATTTGTTTTGCCTAAAGGAGATCTTCGGCGATACACAGGGTTAGTGGTGGGCTTGATTTTATTGTTGGCGATGATAAGCCCGGTGTGGAGTATTTTGCATAGCGCGCGTCCCAGTCTCATCCAACAAGACCTCTTAGGGACTAACAGCAGTCAAGGACTTCACCAGGTGATCCGACAAGAAGAATGGAATCAGGCAAAAGCCATGGTGCTGACCTATCCCGGGGTTACCGGGTGCACCATTCAGCAGTCGGGATCCCGTTTTGATGTAACGGTAAAGACGACGGGAAAACCGAATCTGACGCAACTACGTCACTATATCAACGACGCATTACAGGTGGCGATGGGAACGCCGGAACCTATTTCCGCCAACATCCGAATTCTCGATGCCCCGCCGCCTGCATCGCGGAGTATCGAGATGGCACGACACAAGGAGGGTTAGGTATGCCAACACGATTTGCCGATTGGTGGCGGCAGATGACAACCCAGGATCGCCCCATGCTGGTACGGCTTTTGTTGGTTGGGGCATTAGGAGTGGGCCTCCTGGCGTTTAGTGGGTTCAATTCGACCCCACCGAAGGCCGCGGCACCGAGTTTGGCGACAACGTCACTAGCGGGGCAAGAAACGGTTCTAGGGGCGCAACTTACACACATTTTAGAATCTATCCCAGGGGTCGGGGTCGTGTCCGTGGCCGTTACCCTGGACCGGACCATACAAAGCCAATATGTGACGTCAAACCAGGGATTATCGAACCCGAGTTCTAGTCCTGTAATGGTGACCAACCAGCAGGGGGGGAGCTCCGTAGTTCCGTTAGATCAGGTTGGACCCTTAGTGGGGGGGGTGGTCGTAGTGGCAAAGAGCGCCCATAACCCCAATATCCGTTCGGAACTCGCCGCGGCGGTGCAAACCTTATTGCAAGTGCAGGCCTATCAAGTGCTGATATTGCCTAATTAGCTAACTATCGAAAGGAGCTAGATCCTAATGAAGCGACCGCAGATGATTCGTTTTGCCGCATTCGTGACGGTGTTGGCGGTGTTGCTGGGGTACGTGGTGTATCACCGAACCCAAGCCAACACCACGGTAACGACGGGAGTAAGCCAGCCGAGCAAAAAAGCCCAAACTGTCGCCAATCTCGAAAACTACTTTGTAAACTATCGGATGCATCGGGATAGGTTGATGAGCCAGGAAATTGCTACCCTGAAAAGCCTGGTGAATAATCCTAGCCTTAGCCAATCGGCTAAGGATCAAGCCGCCCAGACAATGGTGGCTGACACGCAAGAGTTAAAGCACGAATCCCAAATTGAAGGGCTCTTAAGTGCCAGAGGTTTTCCGCTGAGCGCGGTCACCATAGCCGGGAACCGCGTCGATGTGGTGGTTGGGGGTCAGAGCGTATCGAATCAACAGGTCGCACGGATAGCGGCGACTGTTACGCAAGTGACGGCGCTCCCGCCTCAAAACGTCACGATTGTGCTCAAAAAGTAACCGGCATTTTCCGCACGAAGGCCGACCCCTGAGGGGACCGGCCTTCGTTTTCGGTTGGGAAAGGTCGTCGGGGAGCTCGCACCCCGACCAGAACACGCGCGACGAGACCCAGGGAACTTCAAACGTCCACCAGGATGACATGAGTCGTCTGGAGACAGCCGAAAGATAAATTTATCGTAACCGGTAAAACGGTGTCGAGCGAACCCCAAAGAAGGCCGCTTAGGTACACTAGACAATGCTTTAGGAATGTGGTCTATTAATGGAGGACAAACCGGAGGTGTACCATGTTCAACAAGATTTTGGTGGCCAACCGCGGCGAGATTGCGATTCGCGTGATGCGTGCGGCCAAAGAACTAGGAATTAAGACAGTGGCCGTGTATTCAGATGCTGACAAGGCGTCCCCGCATGTACAGTATGCCGACGAAGCGTTTCCCATTGGCCCAGCGCCGGCTCAACTCAGCTACTTACATATCCCCAATATTATTAATGCGGCGATCCAGACCGGGGCGGAAGCGATTCACCCGGGATACGGTTTTTTGTCGGAAAATCACCATTTTGCTGCCGTGTGCAAAACCTGGGGCGTCGTGTTTATTGGGCCGCCTGCGGACGCTATTGAGCACATGGGAATCAAGGCTCAGGCGCGTCAGATGATGAGTCGGGCGGGAGTGCCCATCATCCCGGGTACCGAGGGCACCGTCAGCGACCTGGCTGAAGCCAAACGCATTGCCGACACCATCGGATACCCAATGTTGGTTAAGGCGTCGTTTGGTGGCGGTGGGCGGGGCATTCGCATCGTCGAAAATGCCGATGAGCTCGAAGATGCTATCGAACGCGCCAGCCGGGAGGCCAAATCAGCCTTTGGGCAAGGTGATGTGTACTTGGAAAAATATTTGAGGAAGCCGCGCCATATTGAAATTCAGGTACTAGCGGACCAACTAGGTCACACCATCGCCTTAGGAGAACGCGAATCGTCTCTACAGCGACGTCGTCAAAAAGTGCTTGAAGAAGCTCCCTCAGTGGCAGTGACACCAGAACTTCGGCATAAAATGAGTCAAGCCGCAATTAAAGCGGCCGAGGCTGTGGGATACACCAGTGCCGGTACGTTGGAGTTCCTCCTGGATGAAGACGGTAATTTTTATTTCATGGAGATGAATACGCGGGTCCAAGTCGAGCACCCTTGTACCGAAATGGTGACCGGGGTAGATATCGTGAAAGAACAGATTCGTGTCGCCGCTGGACTTGCATTGTCGATTACTCAAGATCAGGTGTCTATGAACGGATGGAGTATCGAATGTCGGATTAATGCGGAAGACCCGGCCAAACAATTTCGTCCGAGCCCGGGTACAGTGACCTTGTGGCAAGAACCGGGAGGCCCTGGAATTCGCGTCGATGCGGGGGCCAATACGGGGTATGAAGTGCAGTCCTTTTATGATTCACTGTTGGCCAAAGTGGTGTCCTGGGGGCGAACTCGGGAAGAAGCGATGGAACGGATGCGACGGGCGCTTGACGAGTTTCGGATCGAGGGGGTTAAGACGACCTTGGAATTGCACCGAAATTTACTGAGGGACCCGGAATTCCAAAAGGGTGCGATTCACACGAACTTTTTAGCGGAGCGCATGGAAGGTGCCTAGAGGGGAGTCCAAAATGGGAGAAGCGGATACGACTGTGATGCCATCGATCCAGATTGCAAACGAGGTCATCGCGTCCATTGCAGGATTGGCAGCCGCGGAAGTGGATGGGGTCGCCGGCATGGCCGGCGGTCTGAGCGGTGGCATATCAGAAATGCTCGGTAAACGTGGAGGCCCTTCCAAAGGCGTCAAGTTGGAAGTCGAGGGGAATCAAGTGGCCCTGGACTTATACGTGGTCGTCCGTTACGGAGGTAAGATCCCCGAAATTGCTGGTCAGTTGCAAGAAAAGGTTAAGATTCAGATTGAAACGATGACGGGTCTGGTTGTCAGCCACGTCAACGTTCACGTGCAAGGCGTTTCGTTTGCCTCCGAGCCATCGGTAAGCGAATCTTGATAGGGAGGCTATTGGTATGGCACGTCACCGTGGTCGCGAAATAGCACTGCGTGTCCTGTTCGAACACGATCTGGCCCACACCGAACCCAAAGACCTGTTGGATTACGCCTTAGCCGATGAGTCTGATGTAAATCGGCAGTTTGCGCGTGCGTTGGTACAAGGAACCTCGGACCACCTGGAAGCTCTTGACAGCCGAATCGCTAGAGCGGCCATTGATTGGAAGTTAAACCGAATGCCGACGATTGACCGAAACATTTTGCGGTTGGCAACTTATGAAATGCTCTATTCGATGGACGTGCCGATTTCGGTCATCATTAGTGAGGCCTTGGAATTAGCCCAGGACTACAGCACGACCGATGCAAAAAAGTTTGTTAATGGCGTGCTATCGACCTTGGCACGCGAGATTCGTCCAGAGGGTGATCAGGATCGGCCCACAACATAGACATTGTGATCGAGTGCTCGGCATCGACACGAGCGCTTATACAACTTCCTTAGCGGTAGTACAGGGTGGCGAGTTAGAGTGGGAGGCTCGGTGCGTGCTACCGGTGCCGTTGGGCAAGCGTGGCATGCGGCCGAGCGACGCCGTGTTTCATCATATTAAGAATTTGCCCGTTCTGTATACACGGGCGGCGAGTGAGACCGGTTCGGCTGATTTTGCAGCGGTAAGCGTGTCCACCAAACCGCGGCCGCGTAGGGACTCTTATCTGCCGCCCTTTGTGGCAGGGACCTCGATCGCAAGCGTTCTTGCAACGACATTAAAGGTTCCACTCCTGCATACCACGCACCAGGAAGGACACATCCGGGCCGGACTTTATGGGGATCCCCCAGGGTTTGGGGGTAAGTTTCACGCCCTGCATATCTCGGGTGGGACAACGGAACTCGTGCGGGTCACCCGTCTTAGCCCTGGGCAATTTGATATCGAGGCCGTTGGGGGTAGTGACGATCTTTTTGCTGGGCAATTTATCGATCGCATTGGAGTCGCGCTGGGATTACCTTTTCCAGCTGGGAAGGCCCTTGAGGAACTCGCCAGTCATAGTGTGCATCCGGTGGCTTTGCCGTCTAGTGTGCCACGGATCAAAGATCTCGGGGTTTGGACCAGTTTTTCGGGGCTCACTACGGCCGCCGAACACGCGATTACCAGTCATTTGCCAAGAGACGTCGCCCGCGGCGTCGAGTTGGCCTTGAGTCGCACCCTTATTGCATTAATTCGGGCCGGGATGCCGCCGGGACCTCTTTTGATCGTAGGCGGGGTCGCAGCGAACCGACAATTGCGAGTAGACTGTGATCAGGAACTCGACCGCAGTCAGGGTTGGCAGGTGTATTTTGGCTCTGCAGAATTAAGCCGCGATAACGGGGTGGGTGTGGCACTCATTGGGTGGGACCGCATGACCTCTGACAGGGGGTACGACGATGGCACAAATTCTTGATGGAAAAATTGTCGGGGCGCATGTACGCGCTGAGTTGGCAGACAAGATTGCGAAGCACCGTGAGTCACATGGGACGGAACCCGGACTCACCGTTATTCTGGTGGGTGACGATCCGGCTTCGGCGATCTACGTCGCAAGTAAAGAAAAAGCATGTCATGAGGTGGGGATTAGGTCTCATACGGTGCGACTTGCGCAAACGGTCCGTACGGATGATGTGGTAATGGCGGTAGAAAAGGCCAATCAGGATCCCACGGTGGATGGTATTTTGGTACAAATGCCTTTGCCACCACAAGTCGATACGACTCGGGTCTTGGCGGCGCTAGACCCGACCAAGGATGTGGATGGTCTCACAACATACAACCAAGGCCTGCTCGCCGGAGGTCTACCGGGCCTTTATCCCTGCACTCCAAAAGGGGTTTTGCGTCTCTTGGACTATTACGGGATTCCAGTTCGCGGCCAACGCGCCTTAGTGCTCGGTCGCAGTACCTTAGTGGGAAGACCGGTTGGACTCCTATTGCTCGGACGCGACGCCACCGTGACCTGGGGGCATTCGCAGACCAGGGATTTACCGGCACTGGTGTCTGAAGCGGAGATTTTGGTCGCCGCCATTGGCCGTCCTGGTCTAATCCAAGGAGATTGGATTCGACGCGAGGCGGTAGTGGTGGATGTCGGGATTAATCGCCAAGGTCCCAAAAAAGTCGTAGGAGACGTGGACTTCCTCGCGGCAAAGAGCCGAGCCTCGTGGATTACACCGGTACCGGGCGGAGTGGGACTCATGACGGTCGCGATGTTGCTTGAGAATACCTGGCAAGCATTCGTGCACCACGATGATGCCCGATGATCCAAGACCGAACCGTATTGCGTGTGAGCCAATTGGTCCAAGCCATTAGGCACCTGGTCGAGGGCGTTCCCGACTGGCAAAAGGTATGGGTGGAAGCAGAATTATCAGGGGTCAAGCGGCATTCCTCTGGCCATTGGTACTTTACTCTAAAAGATGACACGGCACAGTTGCGAGCCGTGATGTTTCGTCGTGACGCTGCAGGACTCACCATGCCGCTTAAAGACGGCATGCAGGTTCAAGTCCTCGGTAGAGTCGGGGTCTTCGAAAGAGACGGACAGACGCAGTTTTATGTGAATGCAGTACGCGATGTGGGAACCGGTCGGGCTCAACAACTACTGGAAGAACTGACCCGGAAACTTGCCGCCGAGGGGGTATTTTCTCGTCCCAAGCGTCGGGTCCCGCGCTTGCCCCGAGCTATTGGTATAATTACTTCGGATACCGGCGCGGCGCGACGCGATATCGAGGCCGTTGTGGCACGACGCTATCCGGGAATGCCTGTACGCTTGTATCCGGTGCTGGTGCAGGGAGACACGGCGCCCACGGCGGTGGCGAGAGCCCTTTTGGCCGTCTCGGCCGACGATGTCGATGTCGTTATCCTGGGTCGTGGCGGAGGATCTAAAGAAGATTTACGGGCATTTAATGACGAACGCGTCGTACGTGCCGTAGTGCAGTGCCCGGTTCCCGTGATTTCGGCAGTAGGTCACGAAATTGATACGACATTGGTGGACCTGGCGGCAGACCTTAGGGCACCCACTCCTTCGGCGGCTGCGGAACTTGCCGTGCCGGAACGAGACCGCTTGCTGGCCTGGCAAAATACCTTGTGGGAACGGTCTAAGGCGGCTCTGGCTCAAAGACTCAAGTGGGAATCGCGGCGCCTTTCAGGGTGGGTGGAACATGGCGTGTTGCGAAGACCCGAGCAATTAGTGCGAGAGGCCAGAGTGCGCCTCGAACGGTTGGAAGAACGCGCCGATCGAGGCTGGGAAAGACGCAACGCAGATGAGCGGCATCGTTGGGAGCGGATTCAAGCGGGGCTTTCGGGATTAAATCCCGAAAGTACCCTGGAGCGGGGGTATGCCTATGTCACCACCGATTCCGGCCAGTTGGTGACGGCGACCGATGTGGCTCCCGATGAGACTTATCGCGTGCACTGGTATAATGGGTCACATCGGATGCGTAGAACGGACGGATAAGGAGGGGCCTCATGTCCCAGGACGGTGACGAAGATCTAACCCAATATGAAAACATTATTCAACGGCTTGAAGAAATTGTGCGGCTTTTAGAAGGAGGTCGGACGCCGCTGGCTGAAAGTCTCACGCTTTACACGGAAGCCAAGAACTTAAGCGACAAAGCCAATCGATTGTTGGAGCGCGCCGAAGCCAGTTTGTCGGCAGAAGACACCAAAGATGCGTCGGGTGGTGCGTAGATGGGTATTCCCGGTTGGCTCGAAGAAACGCGACGTCTTGTAGATGGATGGATTGAGGCCGATCTTCCTCTCGCCAGCGCTCGTACGGGTAGCGTAGAAGAGGCCATGCGGTATTCTCTCTTGGCTAATGGCAAACGGTTACGGCCCCAGTTGGTGCTTGCGGGAGGACTGTACGTTGGGCGCTCCATCGAAGACGTTCGCGAGCCGGCACTTGCGGTCGAATATCTGCATACGTATTCGCTCATTCATGACGATCTGCCCGCGATGGACAACGATGACTGGCGTCGGGGAAAACCCACTTCGCACCGCGTGTTTGGTGAGGCGATGGCGATTCTAGCGGGAGATGCTCTTCTTACCGAAGCCTTTTCAAAAATGGCCGACCCCCAACTCACCGAACGATTCGACGTAGACCGCATCCTGAAAGCTTTGTGGGTGCTGGCGCAGGCTTCGGGACGCCATGGTTTGATCCAAGGCCAAGTCGATGATCTCGCCTCCGAAGGACAGTCTTTGGAATTAAGCTCGCTGAGTGCAGTGCATCGTAACAAAACGGGCGCACTGATAGTGGCGTGTTTAAGAATTCCCGCGATTTTGGTCGGTGATCAGGAGGCAGAAAGGCGCTTGGGGGAGTTTGGTAATCATTTAGGCTTGGCGTTCCAAATTGTGGATGATATCTTAAATGAAATAGGTGATGCTCGAAAAATGGGGAAGGCCACCGGCACGGATCGCCTACTGGAGAAGGCAACCTATCCACACCTGATGGGAATGGGCCACGCCAGGGAACTGGCGTTACAACATCGGGCCCTGGCGCATGAGGCGCTCGGGGGTGGGGACGAGGCAGCGATTCTCCGAGGGCTGATAGATTTTACGGTAGACCGCCAATGGTAGACCCAAGGGAGGAATCAAGCATGGGACTCAACGCGATGAGATTGCCCGAAGATGTGCGAAAGCTGACTATTACCCAGCTTGAGCAATTAGCAAAAGAGCTTCGTCAAACGATTATCGAGACTACGGCACGTAGTGGAGGACACATCGGAGCGAGTTTAGGAACGGTTGAATTGACCCTGGCCTTACACCGGGTCTATAACACCCCGCATGACAAATTGGTATGGGATATCGGGCATCAAGCCTACGCACACAAGCTTCTCACGGGCCGCCTCAATTCTTTTTCCACGATTCGCCAGTTGGGAGGGATCTCAGGGTTTCTAAAACGCCGGGAAAGCCCCTTTGATACCTGGGAAGCCGGACATGCTTCAACCTCGCTATCGGCGGCTCTTGGGATGGCTACGGCGCGTGATCTGACGGGACAAGATTACAGGGTGGTAGCGGTGATCGGCGACGGGGCTCTGACGGCTGGTATGGCATGGGAAGCGCTCAACCAGATTGGCCATTTGAAGACCCCGATGGTGGTTGTGGTGAATGACAATTCCATGTCAATTGCGCCTAACGTGGGAGCCTTTTCGCGGTACTTGACCGATCTGCGGTCGGCGCCTGCTTATCACCGTCTCAAGCAAGAGGTCGAAGGTCTTCTGGATGGGATTCCCGTATTTGGGAGCCCGATAAAGAGAACGGTGGAACGTCTTAAAGATTTAGTACATTTTGCCATGGTGGCAGGGAATGTTTTCGAGGAACTCGGTTTTCACTATTTTGGACCGGTGGATGGCCATAGTTTTGATGATCTAATTCCAGTCCTAGCACACGCCAGGGATGTTCAAGAGCCTGTCGTTATTCACGTGATCACTCAAAAGGGGAAGGGATATCGACCCGCCGAAGAAAATCCTGGCGTGTTTCATGGCCCAGGACCTTTTGAGATCGATAGTGGCCGCTTCATTAAGAGCTCAGATGCACCATCTTATAGTCAAGTGTTTAGTGAAACCTTGATCCAGTTGGCTGAGAAGCAGAGTAATATTGTGGCGATTACGGCCGCGATGCCCGACGGGACTAAACTCGATAAGTTTGCGCAAGCGTACCCCGACCGATTTTTTGACGTAGGCATTGCGGAGCAGCATGCGGCCACGTTTGCGGCAGGCCTAGCCCTGTCGGGGATGCGTCCGGTGTTTGCGGTATATAGTACGTTCTTACAACGAGCCTACGACCAACTGGTTCACGATGTATGCCACCAAGATTTGCCTGTGGTATTTGCGGTGGATCGGGCGGGATTAGTTGGATCCGACGGGGCTACCCACCAAGGGGTTTTTGACGTGAGTTTCCTCCGCGCCATTCCCAACCTAGAAATCGCCATGGGCAAAGACGATGCAGAATTACGGGGACTCTTGGCGGGCGCCTTGGAACGTCCACATCCGGTGGCCGTGCGTTACCCCCGGGGTTCGGGCAAGGGACATTCCCTTTCGGATCCGATAATGCCTATTCCATGGGGACGCGCCGAGTGGAGTCACCAAGGCAAAGATCTGACTCTCATAACGTTTGGGCCGATATATTACACGGCGCTAGCCGCCCGGGATATCCTCGAATCTCGAGGGTATTCGGTGGGATTGGTGAATGCACGGTTTGTCAAACCCTTAGATGTGGACCTCTTAGGGAAGGTCGCGGCCAAATCAGCTCTGTTGATGACCGTGGAGGAGCATGTGGTGGCAGGGGGCTTCGGCAGCGCTGTCAACGAATGGGCCGACGGCTCTCACATCGCCACACCAATTCGTAATGAAGGACTACCCGATGAGTTTATCGATCATGGGCCGGTCAGCTACTTCTTGAATTTATACGGATTAGATACCGATGGGCTGGTCCGTAAAGCTGAATCGTGGATCACGGAAATGAAAACTTTAGCGGCATTGCGGGAACGCTAACCGTGCCTAAAACCCGACTAGACGTTCGGATGGTAGAAGTGGGGATTGCAGAAACTCGATCCAAAGCACAAGCGCTGGTACTCGCGGGTCAAGTCCAGGTCAATGGACGACGGGAAACCAAGGCAGGTGCCTTGGTTCAAATTAGCGATGTGCTGACTATTGACGGTCCCAAACTACCGTACGTGAGCCGAGGTGGGTTAAAGCTCTCGCATGCACTGGATTTCTTTCGTGTAGACCCCAGCGGCTGGGATGTCGTGGACGTGGGGGCCTCAACCGGCGGCTTTACCGACTGTTGGCTGCAACGGGGAGCCCACGCTGTTTATGCCGTGGACGTGGGATATGGACAACTCGATTGGCGGTTACGTAGTGATGAAAGGGTCACCGTACGCGAACGGCTTAATGCACGCTGGCTTACTCTGCAGCAGTTAAATCGGCAGGACCCCCTGGATGCAGCGTCAATCGATGCATCATTTATTGGCATTGCCTTGCTGTTAGCTCCTTTGTACGCCATGCTGTCCTCATCGGGAATGGTCATTGGGCTCATCAAACCGCAATTTGAAGCAGGTCCGGCGCATGTAGGAAAACATGGGGTAGTCCGGGACCCAAGGGTCCATCGAGAAGTGCTAGAGACGGTGTTGGACAAGGCGGAGACCCTTGGGTATCGGATAGCGGGTTTAACCGCGTCTCCCATTCGGGGACCCGAAGGGAACATAGAATTTTTAGGATTTTGGACGCTTCATGGAGATTCGACCAATATTGACGTGAATCGCGTCATAGACGAGGCATGGCAGGAGGCGTCGGAATGAGTCAGGTGTTAGTGTGGCCTAATCCAGAAAAGGACCAGGTCCGTGGCCTTATTGGCCAAATGTCAAAATGGTTCGAACAACGCCAGGTGACCATGTCTATCCCAGGAGAACTCGCAGAGGTTCTCGGATTTGCGAAATTCGGTATGAAATGGGATCAAATTAAAAAAGGTCAAATCGATTGGATAGTCGTATTGGGTGGGGACGGCACTCTCCTGCGTGCTGCCAAAGAATTGGCGTTTTTAGATCGTCCTCTACTCGGAGTCAATTTGGGCCATCTAGGATTCTTAACTGAAGTTGAGGTCCCCGATCTGGTTTTAGCGTTAGCGGCGATGTTAAGTGGCGAATATATTCTGGACCAAAGGCGATTATTATCGGCACGGGTGTTTCGTGATGGTCAGGAACTCGCCAGTTTCGACGCGATGAATGATGTCGTGGTGGCCAAGGGCCCATTTGCTCGACTCATCAATTTAGAAACCTTCGTCAACAATGCTTACGTTACGACGTATCCGGCAGATGGTTTGATCATTGCCACTCCGACCGGATCCACGGCTTATTCGTTGTCTGCTGGTGGCCCGATACTGTCTCCGGACCTCAGCGTCATGGTGATGACGCCCATTTGCCCGCATTCATTCTTTGACCGTTCGATCGTGGTGGATGGTGGTCGCCAAATTAAAATTCGAATTCGGACCATTCATCGTGATACATTGGTTACAATTGATGGACAAGAAGGGCACCCGCTCGAAGATGGTGACGAGGTCGTGGTAGAAACCAGCCCCACGGTAATTCGACTCATGCGCCGGCCAGGCTGGAGTTTCTTTCATGTTTTGCGTGGGTGGAGGAAGGGGCATTAGATGAGTCAAGAAAAGCGTGTGCGCCAGGCAATGATTCGACAACTCATCGAGGACCATATGGTGGGTACCCAAGAGGATTTGTCAGAGCTTCTGGCCAACCGTGGTCTGGCTACGACCCAAGCCACCATCTCGCGTGATATTAAAGAACTCGGCCTCATCAAGGTCCCCTATGACGAAGGTCATCGCTACGCCCTACCAGAAGGGCCGACGCTGGTGGGTTCCCGCGATAGACTCATGCGACTCTTGCGCGAGATGGTGGTAAGCTTGGTGGTGAGTGAGAACTTAGTCGTGGTAAAAACATTGCCCGCCGGTGCCAATGTGGCGTCAGAAGTGATTGACGGATTGGGTTGGCCAGAGGTTGCCGGGACGATAGCGGGCGATAATACGGTATTAGTGGTGGCGAAGAGTACAAAAGACGCTCCCGCCCTCGCTCAGAGATTAGAAGCCTTACGATAGAGCATACTGAGGTGTGACGCATGCTAAGCCAATTGGTGGTAGAAAACTTTGGACTATTCCGAGAGGTCTCGATCGAGCTCGGGCCGGGATTCAATGCCATCACCGGAGAATCAGGCGCGGGAAAATCCTTGTTGTTTTCGGCTATAAATTTTGCGCTTGGCGGGCGAGCCACAGATTTGGTAGGGTTGTTCAGTGATAATACGCGGGTGCGGCTAACATTGCTAGTCGGGGCTCAGCATGAAATCTTTGTCGATTTGGCAGGTATAGGGATCGAAGCGGACGACTGGCTCGTGGTTCAACGAGAGGTCTCTGGCGAGGGGCGCAGCACCTATCGGGTGCAAGGTCAAGTGGTGCCGGCGCAGGTGGTACGACACACCTTGACCAGCCTTTTGAACATTACAGGCCAGCACCAGTCCTTGCGATTAGCGGATCCGGCCACGCTCCTCTTGTGGGTAGACCGACTCGCCGGCTTGGAACCCTTACGCCAGGAAGTCCTAGAACGGTATCGGGTATGGCATGAGGCGGAAAAGTCGCTAGCAGATCTTAAGTCCACCGCAAGACATCCCGATGAGGTGGCCCGTCTCCGAACACTGGCAGATGAAGTAACCGCCGCGTCCATTCAAGCCAACGAAGATCGTACCTTATCGGATGAATTGTCCCGCCTGCGTCAGAGCCAACAAATGGTTCAAGAATATGGAGAGATACAACGACTGCTTGAACAAGATGACCATGGGGTGCTTTCCACCATGGGACGTCTGGTACGGACGTTAGATCGGATGAAAGGCCTGGACGAGTCCTTAAACAGCGCGGCAGATCTTCTCGACAGCGCCATGACAAGCATGCAGGAGGCTCAGTGGGCGATAAACGGGTGGTACGACAGTCTCAATCTGGATCCCGACTATCTAGATCGTGTGGAGAAGAGAGCGGACCTGCTAGCCCGATTAAAGCGCAAATACGGTCCGACGCTTGAGGATGTTGTTGATGCCGGCATAGAAGCCAATGCCGCCATTTCCCATGTCGACAACCTAGCTTGGGAATTAGATCGCCAAGAACATGCCGTCAAAGAAGCTCTGCGGTTATATGAAGAGCTGGCCGAATCGCTTTCGGCATCCCGGAGCGAGTCTGCCGAGTCTTTAGGGTCGCAGATTGTGGTGCTTCTGGAGGAGATGGAAATGCCTGGATGTCGTGTGAATCTCGTCTGTAACCGAGGCCCTTCAGGGCCTACCGGATGGGACAAGGTGGAATGCGAATTTTCTGCGAACCCTGGGAGCCCTGTCCGCCCTCTGGCGAAAGTGGCCTCAGGAGGAGAGTTATCACGGGTTGCGCTGGCGATGGCGGTGGTCGAAGGTGACACAGGTTCGGGATCGTTAATCTTAGATGAATTGGATGCGGGATTGGGCGGAGGCGGGGCGGAACGAGTGGGCATACTTTTAGCAAAACTCGGCCGGAATCGGCAAATTTTAGTGATTAGTCATCAGCCTACCGTAGCGGCCCGCGCCAGTCATCACATTAGGGTCTATAAAACGGTAGATGGCCAGCATACCGAATCTTCGGCCAAGGTGTTGGATCAAGAATCTCGCGCCCGGGAGATAGCCCGCATGCTTAGTGGGACGGCAGAGTCTCTTGCGGTGGCCCATGCTCGCCAACTATTAGCCCGGGAGGTGAGCGGTGCATAGTGCGTGGCAAGGTCTCTTAATCCATATTAATCGTCCCCTGCTGGTGGCCCTTTTGGCGGCGGCTTCTGCCCAGTTTTTAAAATTCGCCCTGTATATTTGGTACCGTAAACGTACTCGTTTCGAGCGATTGTTCGGAGCTGGCGGCATGCCGTCGTCTCATTCGGCGATGGTGGCCGCGCTAGCTACCGGGATTGGGTTTGAGGCAGGATTCTCATCACCGTTGTTCGCAATCAGTTCGGTGCTCGGGATTATCGTGTTGTACGACGCCACTGGGGTCAGACGTACTGTGGGGATGCAGTCAAAATATCTTAACCGGGTAAGCGATACCGAAGACTTTCCTGAATTTGTGGGCCATACGCCGATTGAAGTGTTGATGGGCGCACTGTGGGGAGTCTTACTAGGGGTCGTCTTTTACCGCGTG
>JAJYPK010000069.1 GCA_021795465.1 Bacillota bacterium | reverse complement strand
CATCGACGGAGTTTTAGGCATAATCGGATTCCAACTCGATCATTCCCACCATCTAGGGATTTGGTGCCAGGTTCCTATCGGTCAAAGCCTTACCGTCCACCATTAATCCCACGGCCTCGCCCTCGCGCAAGGTGCTCAAACTTCCTTCGACGGTGGCGTCTTGCGTGACTACCGGAAAATCCACGCACTCGGACACGTCATCCGAATCATCGCTTGAATGGTACTACGGGGTTTCAAAATGTGCTCGTCCCCCTCATTATGCTACCAAGGGTCGCCGATCCCAAATTCAGCAGGAAATTTCGGGCAGACACACGGCGGTAAGCGGCCGCAGCGTCTCACACACGTGCAACACTGAGCCCGCTCAGAACCCAACATAGCGACGTAGAGCTCGCGGTCTGGGAAGACGGCCAAGGCAGCTTCGAGCCAGCGGTGTTGGTTCGGTGGGTCACTCCGAAGCCGGATGAGCGGGGAACCCGAGGAACTTACGTCGGTGCTGCCGTGTCGCCGATCAGAGGAATCTGTTCGAGAAACCCGTCTTGATGGCGGATAATATGCCGCCAACTTATCTCATGATGGGCTAATGCCCAGTGACCCAAACGCCACATCACGTGCATCCGTTTGTTCTCCGGGTTCGTGCGTCCCCTCGGAGTTCCATCCTCCATTCGGAGATATTCAGCCAATAATACGCCGAAGCAAAGGGTAACCATTATCGGTCCCAACGGTCTGCGGTGCTGTGAAGTCCCACAAACGGATCGTTTTTTGGTCTTTGCGGGATTCTTCACACGTAAACCGTTGTCCATAAGTCGCGACAATTGGTCCCCACAAACGGTCGGCTAGCCCCGCGGACACCAGCAAAAACCAGGGGTCCGTATGCCGAGAGTCGGCATACACGATTTTTCCCTGTTGCATCGGGGTGTCACTGACATACTTTTGGTAGGAGCCTCAGGTCCTCAGAGACACTACAAGCCAGGGGGAGCGTAGATCCATCAAGATCGGCGCTCTCCCGGTAGGTACTGATTTCGAACCTAGACTTAGCGTACGATGGTGAAAGCTTTTTCATCTCGAACCACTTCGGTAATGTGGTTTTTGTCATCGACGAAGACGACGGTCGGTTGATGGTCCACTAAGGCTTCCTCTTCCACCATTCGCCACCCTAAAATGACGACGAGATCATCGGGTTGGAATAGCCTTGCGGGTGGCCCATTTAAACAAATATCTCCGGCGCCCTTGGGGCCAGGGATGATATAGGTCTGCCACAGAGCGCCATTGGAAAGATTGGTGATTTGGACCATTTCGTAAGCAAGGAGCCCAGTTGCTTCTAAGAGATTTTCGTCAATAGTGACAGAACCGATGTAATTCAAATTAGCCTCGGTCACGCGAGCACGGTGAATCTTTGCAGTCATCATGCGATATTGCATGAAGTGTCAGGCCTCCTCAGTCGACTCGGTAGTTTGGGACCGGAAGTGGTCGTTGTGCGGTCTGATAACCGGGTTGATCCATTCCCTAGACCGGACCCTGGGTCAGTGTCAAGCATCATTGAGCGGCTCCAGTGCGCGTGTAACGGATTGGGTATCGAACCGTAGTCCAACGCGTTCTGTTTCTAGCATTAAGATATCCTCAAAAGGCACATTCCCGAGATTCACATTAGCGCCAAAGCGACGTATAAAGTCGATTTGTTGTGACTCCAGGGGTGCTTCGAAAATGATGTCCTGAATAGGGAGAGCGTCCGTCATAGCTGTAATAAGGGTATCATCCGGTTCGCCAGCATCGTTGTACATGCCGCCGGTCCCGGAGGCACGGCCTTCCATAATCACTTTGGTTGCACCAGCCTGACGCAAGGCAAGAGCCTCAGCCACTTGACCGGCGTTACTAGCTTGACGGTGATCATCTTTGTCTCCAACTTCGGCCAGCACACAAAACTCATTGGCAAATTGGGAAACCGCTGCAATCTTGTCTGCCAAGGGAATCGGATAGCTTCCCGAGGATATCTCGACGCAATCCAGCCCCAAGTCTTTAACGAACTGATAATAGCTTGGAAGCTGGTCTTGCACCCAAAAGTTTTCAAAGAGAGTGCCACCTAAGATGACGCGAATATCATGTTGTTGCAAGAAAGAGACCTTTTGGTGGAGATTTTGCATGACGTAGGCGGTACCGATACCAAGTTTAACGATATCCACGTATTCTCCCGCCATGTCAATTGCGTCTTGCCATGCCCTTATCCCAATCCCCCGATCGTTCACTAACGTGATCCCATCGGCCCGGGGTTTTTGGGACCGGATTGGTATGTCCAAGGTTCCCATAGCGATCTCCCTTCTCGTGATTCGCAACACCATATGGGTACAAAGAAAACACACTGGAACGTCATAGCAGAGCTACGCTTACGAGGTTAGCTGTCGGACTCGGAAGGATCTGTCTCCCTACTCGAGTGCATTAGCTCGAGATTCGCCCCGAAATCTTGGGTCCCCCGTTCTCGGCAATTCAGCGTGTTGCCAAATGTGTTGCGCTACGTTGACTTTACGTGTCTCTTCAAGAATCGGTCAAAAGAGGAGAAAAGGATAGAGCGCCTCTAAGCCCCGATTAGAAGAAACCTCCCGCCCCTAAGAGGAATTTCCGTACGATTTGGGGGGTTAGGGCCATATTTCAATGGTAACCGCTATGGGATCCTATGGCTAAGTACTTTGGTTGACATCGCGGGGTTGGAGGGATGAGGTGGTGAATTTATCGGCACAATGAGGGCATTTACACCCATTTGCCGTCAACAGTTCTCCCCCAAGATTCCCCTGCTTAGCCGTAGGCAAGTGACGGGAGGATTGCGGTGTTTTTGGGATGTTCTAGCAATAGACTGAGTGGGATAATGCCACCAGTAGGCGGACAGATCGGCTGAACAACCGCACGTGAGAAACCATAAGCTGGCCCAGGCGATGCCAGTGAACGTCCGTAACAGACATCGCTTGGCTCATTGAGGTCCGCCCCCTGACGCCTGCGGATCCCCTCCTGTTATGGTACTTTTTGGACGTGTAGTACTCGGCGAAACAACTGGGGTCGTTGAATAGCCGAAAACGGGGCTTCTGTCACGACGCATGTTCCGGTCCATCGCTGACCAGAGTTTCCATTTTTGTCGTGAAAAGGCACATAATGCACAAAGTGCCCTGCGACGAGTGCCACTCCATCCACGGCATGACTGGCAGGAGATTGTTCGCTCTTTTTGCTGGTTTTCTAATCCCAAAGCGAACCGAAATTGGGCGGTTTCCCAACCACGTAGCGGTTCGAGCGGCAGGAGGCGCGCGAGTCTGTCCATTTGCCATTGTTGGCCAACTATGACGGGGGTGAAGGGCTTTGTGGCCTGGACTTTGACGACCTCGTAAACCCCATAGGTAATCGGATAAATTTTGCGGAGTTTCTGAAGTACAGGCCATTCGAGTTCCGGCCGAACTAGTCCATTGGAGTCCGTCCACCGGTCGCCTGGCGGTGTATCCCGTGCCCCATGCTTGGGGCACGAAGCATTACTCGGTCAGATAGGGGTCGACCGTCTGGGTTGCAGTATTCCTCCGATGGAAGGATCGAATTCAGATCTGACGACGTTCTTGCTCCGATTTAACAGCTCGAGTGATGGATGGAGTGCCTACCCGGTGCAGGGTGGTTCCATCGATACGTGGACGCTTACCCCGACGGGCACCGTGGTGTCCGTGGTCCACGCGGGGGGCAGCCTGGCAATAGCCCATCACATCGTCGCGCGTGTCCAGTCAGGATATGTGGTGGGCGGAGTCGCGGCCCAAGGCCCTCGGGTGTATCTCGTGGTCTCAGGTCACCATAGGGTGCAGTTGGTGGCAATCTCCGCAAAATAGACAGCCTTTCGGTTATGGCGGCGCGTCCCCCGTTACAGCCTCAGCGGCCATCGCATGGATCTCCATAGCGTCAAAAGGGTACGTTTTTGGCACGCGTAGACCCTAAACACTCATCGGGGTAATTGCGGGAGAAATGTGTGCTAAAACCCGTCCGAAAATCAGTGTCCCATTATGTCATACGCTCCATATTTATGAGACAATGGAGAGAGCATTCGATGAACGAATGGGGGACTAGAGATGCCCGTCCGGGCCTGGATGCGGCACTGGCCTATCTCCGGTCCGAGGACACCCTGGTCGTGTGGAAACTGGATCGGTGTTGGCGCTAATGGTAATTGTCATCACTTAAACTGACTCGAGTGCCACCAAACTTGATAGCGCCGTGCCCGACAACGCGCCCTCGAATCATCCCAATGGGCAGGGATTCGCGTTTGGTGTACGGAGCAACCCCCCTGTCTACACCACAACGCGAATGACCAGGGGAGAACCTGGAATCTGCGATCTTCATTCCCCAATGTGGACGTCGTGATGACAGCATCCATAGTCAAACCCCTGAAAAAAGAATTAGCCAAAACAATCGGCTGGGCCGATCCTTGCGCCATTTGATTACGGTGGTGATGGATCTCCATACCGACCATAAGGGCCTCCGCAGTCTCCAGGAGGCGATGGGCACCACCACTACGGGGGGTAAGCTGATTTTCACGTCTTTGGGGCCTCAGCCGAATTTGAACGCGAACTCATTCGAGAGCGGACTCAAGCAGGACTCTCTGCGGCGCGGTCGCGTGGACGATCCGGGGGACGACCTCGCGTAATGACGGCCCAAACTCTCTGGATGGCCCAACACCTCCTGGCGGATCCCGATCCGACGGTCAATCAGGTATGTCAGGTCGTCCAGGTGTCACGTTCCACGCTCTATCGCTATTTGAAACATGCAGGTGTGAAGCCAGGAGGTTCGTGCCATGCCGGTGACCCTTCTCACCCCTGGACAGGAAGCGCAATATGGCCACTATCCGGGCAACCCATCCCCCGCGCAATTGGCGCAATATTTTTATCTCGACGATGGCGACTAACCAACAATTTCTCGCCACCTTGCGTCAGGACGCGGCACGCTAGGGCTGTGCCGTACAACTGGGCACCGTCCGCTTTCTCGGCACCTTTGTGGAAAACCCGTTGGGCGAGGGAAGGTCGGCTATCGACGAGGCTGACGTCGCCCGATTGTCGCCCTTAGGCCATGACCACATTACAATGCTAGGACATTACTCATTTGATGTGCCTGAGTCGGTTGCGCAAGAACGCCTCCGTCCGCTGACCACCCATGCCGGCCGTTAAGTCCTATTGCAGTTTTCAACATAAACCCCAGTGCCAACCCGCATGGGACTGTCGTTTACGGAGGATGTTGCGATCGAAAGGACGCAAAGTGATTCTGTCGCTCTATCAATCCACTCTCCGACAACAAGTCGAGAATAAGTGCGACATGCGCCCCTTATGATAGGCCAAGGGATTTTTATTGGGTGACGAGAATCCCATTGATACCGATAAGAAAATGATGGTACTCTCATTATCAGAAAGGAGTGATAATTATGTCTGGAAAAAGTTCCGGGTCCGACCTGATATCGCGTTTGGACCGTATTCCCGTGTGGCCGTTTGGCAGCATGGTGTTGTGGGTAATTGGTATCGGCTATCTCGTGTCCTTCTATGATATTACCAACGTCGCCTTTGGCCTGCCTAATATCGTAAAATCTTTGCATATTGCGGCGAGTGCCGCCGCGATTCCAATTACCGCAAGTCTTCTCGGGTATATTCTGGGTGCTTATCTCAACAGCACCTATGCGGACCTTAAAGGACGGCGTGCTGCTATCATAACCGCCACCATGCTATTTTCGGTGGGATCTTTGGCGACAGCCTTTTCGTTCAACGTAGGATGGCTTATCGCCTGGCGCTTTGTGACCGGTATGGGCATTGGTGCTGAAATTGCCGCGATTTCCGCATACATCGGTGAAATGTCGCCAGCTCCCGTGCGGGGACGATTTACGGGCTGGGCTAATGTGTTTTCGTTTTCTGGTTTAGCCGTGGTGCCGTTTGTTGCCCTAGGACTCGTCCCGCATTTTAGTTGGGGATGGCGCGGACTCTTTGTGGTCGGGGCCCTAGGGGGTTTGACGCTCATTTGGGCCGTCAGGATCCCCGAGTCGCCTCGCTGGCTCATCGCCCGTGGACGGTTGGATGAGGCTCGAGCGGTGGTACAAGCAGGCGAAGTGCGTGCGGAGAAAAAACTTGGTAGCCGCTTGCCGACGCCAAGGGCGTTACCAGACGAGCGTCATGATGCGCTGTTTCCCACCAGTGCCCTATTCAGGCCACCGTATATCGGACGCTGGGTTCTGTTGCTATTGATTTGGCTTTTTATTTACTTAAGCGACTATGCCTGGCTGGGTCTCGCTCCGACCTTGCTGGTGGATCGGGGGTATACCATCACCAGTAGCATTGTGTTCTTGTTAGCCACTGGCGTTGGTTATCCGATTGGCGCTCTCCTATCGGCCTGGTTGGGAGACCGTTTCGAACGGAAGTACTCGATTCTGGTCGGGATTCTGGTCTATGCCGCGGGTCTCCTAGCCTTTGGGGTGATACCCAGCGCAACCACCATTTATGTGGCTGGATTCATATTATCGGTTGCCTTGGTGTTCTTCTTCCCGTTACTCTATGCGTTGACGGCGGAGAGTTTTCCCACCCAAGCTCGGGCAACAGGTGTCGCCATGACAGACGGTATTGGCCACATTGGGGGTGCCTTGGCACCGATTCTTACACTGACCATTTATACGGCGTTTGGCCATGCCGGATTTACCATGGCGTTTATGTATATGACCGTAACGGCACTGGTGGGGGCGGCGTTACTACCATTTGGGGTAGCAGCTACCAGAAAGTCCCTCGAGGTCGTCCACAGTGAGGGCGCCGAAGTGGTTTGGCAGAAGGCATGAGACAAAGTAAGGAGCATGAGAGCGGTTTTCGCAATTCTCCCCTGGCATCTTCTAAGGGGGGAATTGCGGGAGTTCTTCAGCACATGCCGAGACCGGTGCTCTATGCAATATTAATTTTAGTGTGGGGGATGGTATGGCCGCTTACCAAAATTGCGTTAGTGTGGAGTCCTCCGCTTTTGTTTGCCGGCCTTCGGGTGATGGTTAGCGGCATCGCTCTATTGCCATGGACCTTATCAGGCCTAAGTTGGCATCGCATTGCCATGAATCTGGCCTTAGGGGTTTTAAATGTGGGGCTCTTTTTTGGACTCCAGACCCTCGCCTTGCAGCATGAGTCTCCTGGGTTAGTGTCCCTTTTGGTGTATATCCAGCCAGTGGTCACGACGATTCTGGCCAGAATATGGTTAAGCGAGGCTCTTGGGATACGTAAGATAGTGGGCGTAGTTCTTGGATTCGCCGGCGTAGGCATCATTAGTTTAGGACATCTGGGACTATCAGAGGCTGGGGGTCTGGACGTCCTCTGGGGCCTTGCGGCTGGAGTATCGTGGGCTACCGGTACGCTTCTTTATAAAAAAACCGTCCGACCAGCGCGTCCCCTGCAAGACATCGGGATTCAAATGAGTGTTGGGGGCCTCTTGTTGATTGGATGGGGAAGCAGCCTGGAACCATGGCGGACGATACATTGGTCGATACCGTTCTTGGCTGACCTCGTGTTTGTCGCTTTGGCGGGCACCGCCGTAGCATGGGTCATTTGGGCCGTGTTGCTCCAGTCAGGGGAGGCTTCCCGGGTGGCGATGTGGACATTCGTGGTTCCGGTCTTGTCCACCGTGCTGTCCATATGGTGGCTTAGAGAAGTGGTTACCGTCAAGCTTTTATGGGGCGGCATAAGTGTGCTATGCGGTGTGGTTTTGGTCAATAGTCGGATCCATAAAGGAGGGGCTAGGATTGGCTGAGGCGTCGACCATGGTGACAGCACTACAAAAGGTAGCGCGGATGTGTCCCGCGAGTCCGGCCATTTACTATTTCGATACCGTATGGAGCTATGACGATCTAACGGAGCACGTGGAGCAATTGGCGGGGGCACTCCAACGATGCGGGGTGTCGGTGGGGGATCGGGTAGCGGTGATGTTGCAAAACATGCCAGCCTCGGTTGTAGCGCACTTCGCGGTGTGGGCGTTGGGGGCCTCGGTGGTACCCATCAACGTCATGCTGCAACCACGAGAAATGGTGGAGCCGCTTCGCGATTCTGGAGCTAGCGCTCTTATCTTGCTGGCCTCTCTGATGGATCGCGTGGATAAAATGCCTCACCTGCCGGATTTGCGCAATGTTGTGGTGGTCAGCGATCGGCAGGATTTTACTGGTGATCCGCCACCATGGCTTCCCGATCCAGCGACAGTTATCCCGTCTTTGCCGTACCCTACCCACGATTATAGCGATCTATTAATCGGACCAAAACTGGCTCGGACTGAGTGGTATCATGGCCACGTCAACGACTTAGCGCTCTTGACATACACATCGGGCACCACCGGGTCCCCTAAGGGCGCGATGAACCTACACGGTCATGTTCTCCATACGGTCGACATCTATCGCCATCTGGCTCACTTACCCACCGACGCCGTGAACATCGCTTTTGCACCCTTATTTCATATCACCGGTGTGGTAGCGGGTTTGGCGACTGCCGTGGGGTTGGCTAATCCGTTGGTGTTATTGTATCGTTTTGATCCCGCGATTGCGGCGCTGGCTATCGAGCGACGCCGCGCCACATTTACGGTGGGGGCCATTACGACCTATCTTGCCATGTTAGGGTTGCCCAACTTGGCACAATACGATTTGTCTAGTCTGACCCATGCGTATAGCGGCGGGGCCCCAATCGCGAGAGCGACCTTGGATCACTTCGAAGACCAAACCGGGATTTACATCCATAATGTGTACGGCCTAACGGAAAGTACCAATGGGATCATCTTGGTGCCGTGGGGGGAGCGAGCACCGTTGGACCGAGACTCTGGCGCAACCTCAGTGGGCATCGCGGGTGATGGTATTGATGTGAGCGTGCGCAGTCTAGACGACGCGCTCGAGGTGCTGGCGCCCGGGGAATTGGGCGAATTGGCATTACGAGGAGACTCGGTAATTACAGCCTATTGGAGGCGGCCCCGAGCGAATCGAGAGAGCTTTAGAGACGGGTGGCTCCTGACCGGGGATGTGGCGCGAATGACGCACGATGGCTGGATCTATATTATCGATCGCAAGAAAGACGTCATTGTATCTGCAGGGAACAAAGTTTGGCCTCGCGATGTGGAAGACGTTCTGTATAATCATCCAGGCGTGGCCGAAGCTGTCGTTGTCGGTTTGCCTGATGCTTATCGGGGTGAGGTGGTCACCGCCTTCGTGGTCAAAGCGACGGAGAATGAAGAGTTGACCGAGCTGGAGCTTGTGACTTTTCTCCGCGAGCACATCGCGGCATATAAAGTACCCCGCGCTATCCATTGGGTGACCAACATTCCCAAAACGGCAACCGGCAAATTTATGCGGCGGGCATTTCGGCCCCCGGCCGACGTTGACATGCCTTAACATTGGCGAATGGTTACCGGTGTTGCCGTTGGTATCGGATGTTTTGAGGTCTTAGCCAAATCTGTGATCACACGAGGCGTGTCACGGCTATCAGTGCTATGCGTCAAACGCGATCATGGTTTTTATTAGGCGGTTCCGTCTAAAATATCCTTTTCTATGTGCATCGACACCACCCAGTTAGGTACATCGACGACCTCGGAGATTTTTAAATCCCCGGCCACACTGGCTAACAAATAGGCGTCAATTGGGTCTAGTCCTGTTATTTCCGTAATCAGGTCCACCATATCTAACGTGGCATGACGAGACGCCTCCATCAAATCGGGGGCAATACCGGTGGTTGCCCAGGCACCACCCGCGCGTTGGGCTACAGGGTGTGTCTCAAGCCGTGGGAAACGGAGGTAAACGCCCTTTTTCAGCAATATTCGCACGGTTACGAGGGAACTGGTCTCGATGGCGGTACCCGCCACCTCACCATCACCTTGTGCCGCGTGGGTGTCTCCGATTGAAAGCAATGCCCCGGGAACCGCAACCGGAAGCCAGAGGCGCGCGCCGGGTGTTACATGTCGAATATCCATATTGCCACCTTGCGCACTGGGAGGGACCAATGGGTGGTCTCCAGTCGAAGATGGTGCCAATCCTATGGTGCCGAGAAAGGGAACAACCGGAACTTGTAGGCCCGGTAAGATCTCTGCATAGCGGGACGTGACATGGGAGATTCGCAGGTGAGGGCTCGGAAATTTGTCGGCCAAGAGTCCGAATCCAGGGATGTTAGCGGTCCAGCCCCAGTCATCCAACTCGACCGCCACTACTTCGACAATGAGGGCGTCGCCAGGTTCCGCTCCAGTTACCGCTATGGGGCCGGTGACCGGATTCACCCGAGAAAAGTCGAGGGCATTCACATCGGCCACGGTGGAATTCTTGGTGAGTTGACCTCCGGAAGCGTTGGCGACCTCAATGGTAACGGTATCCCCTGACTCGACTTCGATGACTGGGGGATAATCTCGATTCCAGGTGTATTGAGCATGATGGCGCGAGATGTGTAAAGACGTCATGGGACCCTCCTGATGTGACCGACGATGACACGCTGGCGGATCGTCGCGGAATTATAGAATGCTATTCCAATGTTTCGGGGCACGTTGGGCGTTTTCCTGCCATTCTCATGAATTTCGATGATATTGAATGATGGGGGAACTGGGTGGTAACGATGTGAACAGGGTGGGTATGGTCTCTGGCGCCTGGGTGTTTCTTGTGCCTATATTGATCCACCTGGTCCGTCTTGCCTTCTTAAGATAGTTACGGACTCCCGGAACCCTCAAAATCTGGGTTGGGGGATTCCCATAATGGTACTGACCAGCAGGGGGTGGTGGGATAGTCCCAGTCAATCGGGGAGGGGATCCGATACAGTTCGATTGGCGTCACCGGAAGTTCCTCTAAGGCACCGTTTCCTCGTCTCGCCCAGAAGTGGCCGACAGCATCGGTGAAGGCAACCTCTAATTCAAACTGGATGCCGGGGGCACGACCACTTGAAGGCAGGGTAATTTGAAAGCATCCTGGAGGAAGGACGGATAGGTAGGCACGGAACGGACGAGGAAGGAGGGGCATGTTCTGGCGAGATGCCAGCGTTCTTCCTTGCACGGCCATCAGTGATACCACCACCTCAAATACCGGGGTGTCCGAGGCGTTGTTCAAGGAACCCTTGGCGGGCACCGAACCCGCGTCAATGAGCCACCCAGAAATCTTACTGGCTTGATGGACACGTGCGGCGGTGCGCCTTAAATGCCGTTCGTTGCGAATTTGCAGCAAGCCAACCACGGCGGTACCCCAAGCTCCGATGGCGGCAAAGTCGGTAAATAGTTTAGAAAGACTCAGGACTATCACCTCCCCAGGATTGGGTCTACCATCAATGATCTATGTTACAATCCGGCACAACGACTCTGGGGATCGGGCGGTCGAAAGAATAAATGTCACGAATACCGGGACGTCGATGAATCGGTCGGCAAATGGGCACTCCTTGAGGGATATGGTGACGCCGTTTGGTCACGGGTCGACTGGTAAGTTCTAGAGGTGGTTATGGAACCTTTCTCCGAAGGCCGAAAGTTCTGGTCGGATAATCTCTTGCTGGGGGCGGCTACCCTAGTGGCAGGATTTTTTAATATGTTGTACTCCGTGGTTCTGGCCCACGCCCTAGGTCCACGAGATTATGGGGGGATAACGACACTAAACAATCTGGTGGGCCTCTTTCTATTGCCGTTGCCGCTCATCGGGCTGTTGGCGATCCGGGTGGGAAAACGGGTCGGGCGTCAAGGACTTACCTATGTGGTATTCGGGTTGGGTCTCAGTATGTTTGTTATAAGTATCCTCATGAGTGTTGTTCTCGGGACGATTTTTCATCTATCTCGGACTTTGGTGGTGCTCTACACAGCCAGCGTGGTGCCGAATTTTGGGTATGCGCTTTACATTGGTTTCTTAGAACGAGCCCGGAAGTATCGTGTTGTAGGAATTTTGCTCGCAGTATCTAGTGGGTTAGCGGTGGGTGCCGTGGGTATGGCTGTAACCGTGGGGCACCAGCATCCCTTGGCGTGGGCTGGATTCCTGCAAGCGGGTCTTATCCTGGGGATGCTTTGGATCGCGCGAAGCCAGAGTCGTGGGATCCCCGACCTCAAGCCTACCCCTTTACCGCCCGCAATTTTGGTCACTACAGTGGGCATCGGAACCTTGCAAGCCCTATGGGGGATGAGTGATTCCCTTCTCGCTAAGGCGCATCTGTCCTCATTAAATGCCGGACTTTATACCGGCATCGCTACCGTGGGACAGGCGCTACCTTTCGCGGTCTCGAGTATTGCCACGGTGATGTTAACTGCAATCTTGGATGATCCTCAACACCCACAGAGATACTTAGGTCGTAGTCTAGCACTTACAGGACTATTGGCCGTGGGATTCTTTGCCGTGGTCTATGGGCTACCGAACTTTGTGGTGAAGGTATTCTTAGGAACGCACTTCTTACCCATTACACCACTTCTGACGGAATATGGCATGGCAATGATCGCCCTATCGATAATAATCGTCCTCACCACATACGGGGTGGCGGTCGGGGATTGGTGGTCCGTGGTTCCGTCTGCCTCTGGCACAATTTTATGGATTACTTGGATGCTCAGTAGTTATAACATCGGATCTTTGGTGCACCGAACATTATGGTCCATGCTCGTAACTTTACTAGGACTCTTAGTGACGCGGTGGATCACCGGAAGAGGGACTGATAGATCCGCCATCAATAGCTAGTGGTGGCCTGGGATTACCGAGGTTTGGTAAAAGCGGTGGCTGCCTTTCTGAGTCAACTGATATCCGATCATCGTAGTGGTTTTCGCTGACGGTGTGTCATGAACGAATCCACCGTTCAGGATGTCAGACCACCAACGAATTTCCTAGGGAATGCTTCGCCTCGGCAACGAGAGACTCCGCAACCCGATTTTGTCCCAATTCCCAGGCCCACTCTGCCTGGGTCGCTAAAAACTCTCTGAAGACGTCAGGATCGTGATCGCTCAATAGACGGGCCTGTGCCACGACCGCTTTGGCACTCTCCAAATTGTCTAGGCGAGTATAGCAGACGAGCATATTGTTTAAGACCCGAACCCGATCGTTAGCTGATCCGTCAACTCCTTCATATAACACTAAAGCCACCCGATATTCCTCTATCGCAACCTGCCATCGCCGACGTCGAAGAGCAATGTTGCCGAGACCGAAATGAGCTTGAGCACGACGCATCGGATGAGTGACCCGGGTAATCACGTCTTGCCATTGCTTTTGGGCTAGAGGGTACAACCCCAATTTCCACCAAGCCAAAGCCGTATTTGCCATTGCCGACTCCCACGCATCCTGATGGGGTGTGGTCGCTATTGCTTCGAGTAAGGTATTTTTAAGGACCGCTGCGGTTGGTTTTGGTGCAAGTAAGCCTGACCAAGAGTGCTTAGAATCAAGACACGTAACGCACCGCATGATGGGGGCGTTTGCCCCAAGAGATGTTCAAGCAAAATTACGACGCGGCGCCACGATCCACGTTGGGCCAGCAGTCGAGCCAACAACCATTGGGCATGTCGCCGATGGCGGGGCGATCGTTCGGTATCATGCATAATCCGGCGCAACGTATGTTGAACGGTCTTCGATCCCGTACCTCTGGCTAATAGCCGATCGACCAATTGCGTACGCTGTCGGTCGTCATGGATCGAAAGAAGCAAAGGCACATCGAGTGCGCCTGGCATCAAACCCAGTCCCGCCGCAATAGCGTCGGCTACCGTTAAAGATGGAATCATGCGCCCGTGCTCAATGGCATTTAACGTAGCGACCGATACGGTTCGACTAACAGCCCTGAGTTTGAGGCCTTTCGCCTGGCGAGCTCGTTGTATCGCTTTACCAATGGAGATATCAGTAGGCATGAGAATTCATTCGATATGAGAGGGGGGGTTCCTTCTGGAGATCCCCTATAGTGCCAATTCCTGTAGCGAAGTGTTATAGAAATATTTCGAAGCCTAACAGGCAGGGAATTAGGGGATCTTCGTGAATAATTAGATTAGACTACCATTACAGATATCAAACAGTCCGGCCATCAACCAAGCCGAAGCGTGGACAAGATGTTGTGCACAATGCGTAGCACATCGAGGAGGAGCAGTAAGTGAAACATTCTCAATATAACCACATTATTCAGGATGATAAACGAACTTGCTTCTTTAATTCTTATCGGAGAGGATTGCATGAGATATCTCCGGCCGTTCAACAAGCACGGATATTACTTAAACGTAACGATCCAGACTGGGCAGCTTTGTTGTCTGACGGCAAAAAGCACACGTTAATCCATAATGGATACGTCATACCTAACGAATTTGACGAACAGGAAGAACTATTGCGGGAACGGGAGGGGAAAAGGCTCTTCCCTAGGTCGATAAGCCTTACGGTCGCACCTACCATTACCGGTTGGGTTATGGGGCAGGGGACGACTATTGTCTGTAAAGTATCGATTGCTCCAGGCTGGCTCGAACTGGTCGAACGAATTCATTCGATTTGGGGTAACTCTGGGAATCTTAGGGATAGCCTTTATGCATCGTTCGGGTCTGGATGTGGGAGCCGTTATAGCGTTCGTGATGTTTGACGAACGCGTGGCACAACCAATCATCTCGTTATCTCAAACTCCTTTGAATTGGGTCTCTACTCTACTCAAGGCGGTTGGAGCCGTACGTGACGCCAGAAGAACCTCAGTCTGTCTTGTGGACTAGTGACGAACTGGCACTGAGAAATGTAACAATTCGAGTCGGAAACCGAACTGTGTTTGAACGATATACCCAAAAATGCCCACATCGGGAGTCGTCGTGATTCGTGGGAAAAACGGTACGGGTAAGTCTACGTTACTATCTACTCTTCTCCGAATCACACCTATTGCGGGTGGGACGATACGGGTCCCCGTTAGTTGGAATGAACAGGGGGTAATTGGATTCATTCCGCAAGAGATACCTGTGTTTCCCGGAACCTTGCGAGATAATCTGTCATTGGGGTTACAACATAACGATGAACAGTTACTACGCACCCCAGAATATCTCGACTGGCACCAGGCGTCCCTCGATGTAGCGTATGAGCGGATGCAGCTAAGCGGCGGCCAACGGCAACGCATCGGGGTAGCTCGCGTATTGCTGGGCGGGCCCTATCGAGCCATTTTGGTGGACGAAATGGAGGCGGGCGTCGATAATCCTTCGCGACTGATCGTGGCGCTTCGTCGGGCTGCCCCGTTGCTCATTGTTATTTCCCACAGTTCAGTCTGTGGGCGCCCTATGATGCATTAATCGACATGGATGAAGCGCCTTCGCAAATCCGTATATCGGACACGGTCTCTCGGCTCCATGCGTCACAAAATTAACAAGGGTAGGTGACTCTATTGGTACGGTCTTGGTGGTGGCGGTTTGGTCTTTATCTCTTGTGCGATGCGCTCTGGTTGGGAGCACTCTTTCATGGGGTATTGAACACTCCCCAATGGTCCCCTTACCTCCTAACGCATCCCGCCGTGTTAGTGCTGTACAATATCGTTTCGCAAAGTATCGTAGAGGCGGTTCCAGTAGTGCTCGCGTGGCTCTTATTGGTACGTCCGGATCGCTTGACCATCATCAACTCGGGTCGGTCCTTACGTAGCATCGCGCTCGGGGTGGGACTCGCGTTCTTGATCATTCTGCCACTCGCGGGGTGGATCGCCGGGGTTCCCCGTACGGAAGGGTTGATTACGTGGGTGATCCCAGGACTAGCGTCTCTCGCGGTGGCCATTGGTGAAGAGTACACGGCCCGCTTTGCCGTATGGTCGAGCCTAATGGGCCGTGTAGGCGTCAAGTGGGGAGCCGTTGGAGCCACCGGATATTTTGTCTTGGGACATGCTTTTGAGCTTTGGCGAAATTATCAATCCTATGTCGGCCACGCACTCTGGCCGGCAGTCGGTGCCCCATTGCTGGAAGGCATACTTCCTCTTGCCGTAGTAACGCTGTGGGTGGTTTGGCGGAGTGGTAGTCTGATTCCCGCCATCGGCATGCATTGGGCCGGCGACTGGCTACCGTGGCAGGCCGTGTCTAATTTCGTCACGATGGTCGTGGAAGTGATACCGCTATTGATCGGTATCATGGCGGCTGAAGCGATGGTGTGGGGGAGTTCGGTGATACAAAAACGTCAAGGTCATCAACTCGTCAAGACGTAACTAGGCCAGCCCGAATGGAGTGAAGGGATTGTCCAACAAACAAAAGACTCCTTATACGCGACGCTAACTGACGGGATTCCGCGAGTTGTTCCGGATTGGGGGGATAGCTGGTGCCATCGGCTTGTCATTAGCGGGATGCGGCACCCTCGCCATCACCCCGACGGCAGCGAAGACCATGTGCGAACCTCCGCGGTTGCCGTTCGAATTCACAGTACCGGGGTTCCTCAAATGCGTCTTTCATACCATTTGCCAAAAGGTGTCCAACTGGACGTAACGCACCATATCATTTGGCGGATTAGGGGCCATAAAATTTTAACCTACGAGCGATTTTTCGTCGGAATGGATGCGAGCCCGGATGGTATAATTCCATAACGAATTTTGTCTTCCGGCCGCTCGATACGTAGTTGCGCCACTTCCTTGGGATCGGCCTTTTTCCCGGTTGCATAGGGTTGCTCATCCAGATCCGCATGGATGGTGAGACCTGTTTTGGTCCGCGTATGCCCAATCAACTGAACGACCACGTCATGACTGGTGAGGGGACGGCCCCGCCAATTGAGGTTAATGGCGGAAAACATGCGATGCTCTATCAGTAATGTGTAGTTGTGGGTTATGGGAACTTCGGTGCGAAATACATTACCCCAATGCCATTTCTGCCCTGACAACTTACCAT
>JAJYPK010000233.1 GCA_021795465.1 Bacillota bacterium | reverse complement strand
CTTCGCATCGGTCGCAGCTTTATGGTATTTCGCCTACCACCGACTGAAGGGACTAGTTTGACTCTGAGAGTAATGGTATAATATACCATTACTTACAGGGGGTGGAACGGATGGAAGATTGGCTATCGATTGGACAGCTTCAGGAGCAAACCGGAATTCCGGATCGCAGTTTACGACGTTATCTCACCCGCTATGGAGAGTACTTAACCTTAAAAACGCGTAACCGTTCGTATCTGGTTGATCCAACTATGGTGCCTGTCCTTCGAGATATTCGCGACTGGTATTCAAAGGGCCGATCTCACGATGAAATTTTAGCGCTGGTGCAAGAAACCTGCTTATCCATGGCTGTCACGGGTCTTGACGACACGTCATGCGAAGTCCCGCTTCCCTCTCCTAAAAATGTCGGGTCGGGCTTGACTGGGCCCGCGGAGGTTCCCGCTGAGTTGTGGCAGGCGATCGATGGATTACGCGACCAATTGGAGATAACTCGGTCACAACTGGAATCGGAAGCTTACGCGCGCACGGCTGCGGAAGAAACCCGGGATCGCTACATTCTTAAACGTGATGAACAACTTATAGCAACCATGAGACATCTTTTAAACGAACGCAAAAAGCCATGGTGGCAACGTCGTAGGACAACCGTGGTATGATCCAAGGACAAACTCTAAGGAGGGATGATGATGTACTACCCCTATCTCATTATCGGCGGTGGGATGACCGCCAATGCGGCCATAACCGGGATTCGTAGACACGATAAAGACGGGCTCATCGGGATCTTCTCCACCGAACGTTACCCCGCCTATAACCGACCACCACTCAGCAAAAAACTCTGGCTGGATGAGCGGGTCGAAGACATCTGGTTACGAGTGCCAACTCCCATCGGCGTTGAAGAACATCTGGGTACTTCGATTGTGGCGATTAATCCCGATTCCCACACAGTTAAGGACCAATGGGGTAATCTTTGGGACTATGACAAACTTCTCTTGGCGACTGGTGGGTCGCCGAGAAAACTTGCGGGACCTGACGCTGGAGTACGCTATTATCGCACCTTAGAGGACTATTTCAGCCTCTATAAAGCCCTTAAGCCGGGGAGCCAGGTTCTCTGCATCGGCGGTGGATTTATCGCATCTGAGCTCGCGGCCGTGCTGGCAACTAGGGGTCATCAGGTTACGATGATGTTTCCGGAAGAGCATCTATTAGGCGAGCGATTTCCGCGAGACTTGTCAAAGTACATAGAGCAAACGTATCGCGAACATCACGTCCAATTGGTCGGCCATGAAACCGCGGACTCGGTATCCCGAAAAGGACGCGGATTCATGGTGGTGACGGGTGATGGGAAGACGTTGACGGCTGACGTTGTTCTGGCCGGTATCGGTCTTCGCCCGAACGTCGATCTTGCGGACCTGGCAGGCCTTGCGGTCGATAACGGAATTCTTGTGGATCAAGAACTTCGCACGTCGGCCCCCGATGTCTGGGCTGCTGGAGACGTAGCCTCGTTTCAACTGTCTTTTATGGCTTCTCGATTGCGGGTAGAGCATGAAGACAATGCCCTGATGCAGGGGCGCACGGCGGGAGAAAATATGGCCGGCGCCGCCAAAGCCTATACCCACCTGCCGTTTTTCTATTCGGATATGTTTGCTTTTGGATATGAAGCCATAGGAACTATCGATAGTCGCCTCAACGTATATTCGGATTGGACCACATTTGGTGAAGAGGGGGTATTGTATTACTTAAACGATGATAAGGTAGTTGGTGTCGTCAATTGGAATGTCTGGGATCGAATTCCCGCTGCACGAGAATTGATTACGAGCCGCACCCGTGTCTCCAACCCCAAAGAGTTAAAACGGCGCATAACATCAGCGTAGGTCGCTACGTCGTGAGTGTAGCAGTTGTCTACGTGAAAACACAGCGCGCCTCTAGAGTGCCTTGTTTGTAGTCTAGAGGCGTCGTCTTGGAACGAACGCTTGACCCCTACTCGCGTCGTCGCGTCATGGTAAATCCAATATCCTGCAAGGACTGCGTTGTTAGGGAACGCACCACGGCTACATTGGGAGACTGCCATTCGATTAGTCCTTCATTGACCAATAAGCGCAGGGCTCGCGATAGCAAGGACCTGGAAATGCCTAGATCCCGTGCGTCGTCATCGAGCGTAATGGTTGTACCGACCGCCAAGCGACGCGTCAAAATTGCGTCACGATAGCGCTGGGATAATTGGGCCGGACTTTCTACAAGACTCACGTTAAGGTTCCTTTCCTCGGAAAACTGGGCATCGCCACTCGCCCATCTGACACGACCTTATTGTACACAATCTAGCCTTTCGTTGACACCTCTTTGAAATAAAGCTAGGCTCTTGGCTGGTGGGTATTCTTAGGGGGCAAGCCATGGGCGGACGTTGGACTCATTTCGTCATACGAAGAAAGTGGTGGGTGTTAGTAGCCTGGGTTTTGATTGTACTCGGTGCATTGCCACTAGCCGTTCGGGTCACACATCATCTCTCACCGAGTGGGTTCGACAACCCCAAGAGTCCCGCCGTGTGGGCAACCAAACAACTTAACCATCTGCACCCGCTGCCAAGGCCTTCTTCCCTTCTGATTACCCATATGTCGACGAGTACCGTGCGTAAACTCGCCGTGAAGTCTCACGTACCTTCGGCCGACTTGCACCCGATGAATTCGGGCGAGACCGTATTTTTGCCGAACTCGAGCGTAACCCAGGCTCAATCGGCCGCATTTCGTGCGAAGCTAAAAGCCCGGCATGCGACTCTGGCTTCGATTGGCCAAATCGCTGTTGGGAAAAAGGTCGCAAACGATAGTTCCAAAACATTAGGCACTAGCGGCCTCTTGGCTATGCCATTTCTGGCAGTACTGTTATTGCTGGTGTTTGGGTCTGTTGCAGTAATCAGTTTGCCCATAATAGTGGCCTTGGTGGGATCGGAGGTGGCTCTGGCAGTCGTCACTCTCATCGAGACGCATATTACTCTCTCCGTGTTTTTGACTGACATCGTGAGCTTTTTAGCACTGGGCGTAGGAATTGATTATGCTCTGTTCATTAGTACCCGCTTTCGCCAAAATCTTGATCGGGGCATGGATGTCAATTCGTCTGTCGCAGATAGCATGATCCATGCTGGACGCTCAGTCTTTTACTCCGGCGTAGCCGTTGCGCTAGCAGTGGCTTCCTTGACCTTAGGGGGCAATGCGTATTGGAGAGGTCTCGCCCTAGGGGGTGCGATTGCGGTGTTGTCAGTGCTTGGGGCAACCCATTCACTGTTGCCCGCGTTGATGTCAATCTTCGGTCGAAAAACCCTTTGGGGAAGAATTTTGAAGGACAAGCACTTAGGTTTTTGGAACGCTATAGGGCGCTGGGTATCTCGTCGGCCTTATTCGGCCTTATTGGTTGGGGCCCTGTTGTTGCTTCCTTTAGCGATCTTGGGGCCGCGAATTCAGATGGCTACGCCGGCGAATTTAGCCACGATGTTGCCCAAGCGCGACCCGTTACGACAGGCCGTCGCTCTTCGGCAAAGAGTGCAAGGTGCCGGCAGCATCGCTCCCATAGCCGTGGTGATGAAACTTCCCAAGCCCGTCACCCAGGCGGCGACATGGAACCAGGTTGCGTCGGTAACCAAAAACCTCTCTGGATTACGGGGTGTTCACAGCGTGTCCTCCCCGACGCTGATTGGGCTCAAGCCCGATCAACTAGCGGCTTCCATAAAACACCCGGCGCTCGCAAGTAAAACTGTGTCCGGCGTCCTAAAAAACTTTATAAATCCACACTATGATCCGCACTTGGTGGTGATTTTCGTCACCGCCAACCAAGGTCCAGACCAACCACAGAGCGCCGTTCTTGCCCAAGCGATAGATGCACATCTATCCGGTTGGCTGCCCCATGGTACCAGA
>JAJYPK010000068.1 GCA_021795465.1 Bacillota bacterium | reverse complement strand
ATGGCGAAACCTATTCCTTCAATCCCCGCTTGGGAGATCTTACTGGAATTGATCCCGATCATTTGCCCAGACGTGTTCACCAACGGGCCACCGCTGTTGCCGGGATTAATGGCGGCATCGGTCTGGATCAGATGATACTCCCAACCATCCCGATACATCACGCGGTCCTTGGCCGAGATAACCCCGGCGGTCACCGTATGCGTCAACCCTAAGGAGTTTCCAATCGCGACCACTAACTCTCCAGGTTCGATCTTGTGAGATGGCGCAAACGTTACCGGCACCAAGTGGGTCGCTTTAATGTGAATCACTGCGAGGTCTGTCGCGGGATCTTCCCCAATGATTCGGGCCTTATAGCGCATACCATCGGCGAGCACCACCCACACACTCTGCGCACCCGCCACCACATGATAATTGGTCACAATGTCACCCTGTCGGTCAATAATCACGCCCGACCCCATGCCCCGAGTTTTTTCACCGGAACCGCTCCGTTGGTTATTTAAGACCACAACCACAGACGGATCGAGTTTCTTGGCGACGGCGGTGACGGGCCACGTCACGGGATGTGGGGTACGGGTCACTACCTGGTATACCATCATGCCACCCAATAACACCCCAAAAAGTCCAAACCAAAAGCTCTGCCAGCGCGCCCCTCGTACCACCGTCATCCCCCCTGGGACAACATATGTCGTCCTAAGGGGGATTAGGACCACAAATTACTTGATCACGTCAAGTTTTTTGTGTAGGGTTAAGTAAATGGGAGGCCTTTCATGACACCTTACGAGAACACCATCAAAGAAATACAACCAGGTATCTTTCGAATCCCGATTCCGGTTCCTCTACCCCTGCAATTTGTGTATGCATATGCCATCTCCGACCCCGATGGTTTTTGGCTAATTGATTTAGGAATGGACGTCGAGGAAGCGCGTGCGGCATGGGACCAAGCCGACACGCTTCTCGGTCTGAGTCAACACACAGTGGCGGGCGTTATTGTCACGCATTATCATCCCGATCATATCGGGTTGTCCCAATATGCTACTGACAAGTGGCACGCTCCCATTTATCTCCTGGAGGACGAAATTACATCGGCGCGGAGCATTTTTGAAGACACCCCACCCGCACCCGATCTTACGGCCTTCATGATCCAGCACGGGACACCTCAAGACGAGATGGTGTTACGGGAAAAGGATCGGTCGCTAGGCCGAACCGTTGTGCATTTACCTAAGGTCATGCATCCCCTCAAAAGAGGTCAACGGATCGTCCTGCAGCGTCACGTGCTCCAAATTTTGCACCAACGTGGGCATACGGATCACCAAGCGGTCATCTACGATGAGATGGAGCACCTGTTGTTCTGCGGTGACCAAGTTCTATCGCGGATTACCCCCAATATTAGTTTTTGGCCCAATTCCGACCCCAATCCACTGGCGTCCTATTTGGAGTCATTGGCCGAGTTAAAGACCCTGTCCGTTCGAATGGCCTTGCCGGCCCATGAACATCTTATCGACGACCTGAACCATCGCATCGACAAAATCCTATCCCATCACGCGGAGCGAACCCACGACGTGTTGGAGATTGTGACGTCATCGAAGACCGGATATGAAGTGGCCAAAATGCTTTTCAAACGACCTCTTAATGCGCATCAAATGCGTTTTGCCGTCAGCGAGACCCTGGCCCATTTAGAATACCTACGACTGGAGGGGAAAATCGACCGCCTCGACGGACATCCGGTCCGCTACCAACGTCGATGACCGGTTAAATCCGTTCGACCAGTGTCGCAATGCCTTGGCCCACCCCAATGCACATCGTGGCCAGGCCGCGGCGCTGACCGTCCCTTTGCATTCCATAGACTAATGTCGTGAGAATTCGGGCTCCTGATGCCCCTAAGGGATGGCCCAAGGCAATGGCTCCGCCCGTTGGGTTGACACGGTTCGGGTCTAAGGGTAAATCCCGCAGTACCGCCAATGCCTGGGCCGCAAACGCTTCGTTCAGCTCCACACGGTCCAGGTCCTCTAGTTGCCATCCAATACGCGCCAATGCTTTGTTAGAAGCCGGCACCGGGCCATATCCCATGACCGCCGGATCAACCCCGGCCACACCGGTGCCACGAATCACGGCCAAGGGTTGAATGCCCTTACGAATGGCTCGATCCAAGTCCATAAGCACAACAGCTGCCGCACCATCGTTGATCCCCGAGGCATTTCCCGCGGTTACCGTGCCTCCATTTCGGAAGGCTGGTCTCAAGGCGGCAAGTTTTTCCAGAGTGGTATCCGGCCGTGGATGCTCATCCTGGGTCACGTACGTGATGCCACCTTTACGGTCAGTCACCGGAACCGACACAATTTCCCGATCAAACCATCCATGGGTCGTTGCAGCGAGAGTCTTTTGTTGCGAGTGATAGGCAAAGGCGTCCTGTTCTTCCCGGCTAATGTGAAAACGTTCCGCCAAATTTTCGGCCGTCTCTCCCATGGAATATGGGTAGTAGAGTTCGGCCAACTGTGGATTGGTCATCCGCCATCCAATCGTCGTGTCGTAAAGCTCGGCATTTCCGGTAGGAAATCCTGTGGCGGATTTCGGCAACACAAACGGAGCCCGCGTCATGGATTCCACCCCACCCGCGACAATCACATCGGCCTCTTCGGAACGAATCGCTTGAAATCCTCGGTTAATCGCTTCCAGGGAACTGCCACAGAGCCGATTATAGGTCGCTCCGGGTACCGTAACCGGAAACCCCGCTAAGAGTAACGCCATGCGGGCCACATTCCGATTGTCCTCTCCTGCCTGGTTAGCCGCCCCCAGCAACACATCATCCACGTCCCGGGGATCCCAATGAATATCGTCGATGACAGTACGGAGCACCAACGCGGCCAAATCGTCCGGTCTTACCGATTTGAGGGCTCCGTTGTGTCGCCCAATGGGCGTACGACGCGCTGCGACAATCGCCACCTCACGCATTCCAATCCACTCCTTCTTTGGCCATGCATCGCATAATTTCTGGATGAGGGAAATAGCTCTCCCCTAAGGCTTGTCGCATGGCCTCTAACACGAGACCAATGTTACTGACTCCAAACAGGTTGGCCCATTCGAAAGGTCCTTGGGGATGGTTTAATCCAAGCCGAATCGCCCGATCGATGTCCCTGTCCGATAGACCCAAAGCACGATACGCCATGGCTTCGTTGACCAAAGGCGCAATCACCCGCGCGAACACGCCACCAATACTATCCTCAATCCTGTCCCATTCCCAGCCGTAAAAGTGATCCCATGGCGCGGGTTTCAAGGCGTCCGGACCCACGATGGTCAGTCGTTTGGCATCGATCGCCACGAGCCACGGATCAAAGCCCCAGAGTTTAAGGCGGTTTCCTACCCAACTTTGTTGCTTGGCAAGCAGAATTGTGGTCGAGGCGCTCAGCACCATAGTTCCGGGGTAATGGTTCGCCAGGTACTCCACAGCATGTCGCTTTTGACTAGGGGGACCCAACGACGGCTCGATTATCACCACGGGGTGTCCTTCGATTCCTTGGTGAAAGGGCTCCACCGAGATCGATGTGTGCCGTTTTAGCACCGCTTCGAGTGTGCGGTCTCCCATCACCCAGATGGAGTCAGTCATAACGGTAGAACCCCCGTCCGCTCTTACGGCCTAATTGTCCGAGGCGTATTTTTTGCTGTTGCAAGCGGTGCGGCCGATAGCGCGCATCATAGAAGGTTTGCGTAAAGACCGATTCGGTCACCGCGAAATTGACATCGATCCCAACCAGATCCATGAGACGAAAGGGGCCCATAGGAAACCCAGCGCCCTCAAATATTTCATCACAGGTCTCTAGCGACACCACTCCGTCATCCATCATTCTGAGTGCTTCGAGATAATAAGGCCGCGCCACCCGATTCACTAAAAATCCTGGTCGGTCGGGGGCGATCACGGGATCCTTGCCCCATTCTCGCACTAAGCTCATCGCAGCCGCAGCATAGCCAGGACCGGTGGCCATCCCCGCAATCACTTCCACCAGGGCCATCCGTGGAACGGGATTAAAGAAATGGAGGCCCCCGACACGTTCGGGAAAATTCTTGGCAACACCTTGGACTTCCGTCACCGCAATCGAGGAGGTATTCGATGCCAGCCAGATCTCAGGGCCAAATTCTTCATCCAAGCGCCTAAATAGCGGACCCTTCAAGTCCATGGTTTCCGGCACCGCTTCGATTACCCATGACGGCCGAAAGTCGTCCCAGTCGGCTCCCATCGTGAGCCGAGGTTGCCAATCCGGATGGCAGAGGTCTGAGGACGACGGTCGGTTCAATCTTTTTTCAATCGCGTTGTAAGCCGAGACTCGCTGTGCCTCATTGGGATCCACCAAGTGAACCGTAGACCCATGCCGCAACGCGACTTGGGCAATCCCACGACCCATGGTTCCCGCTCCAATCACCAGGACGTGACGGGATGACGACGTCATCGTCCCCGATACTCCGGTGCCCTTTTGTTGAGAAAGGCCGCGACTCCTTCATGGTGATCCTCGGTACGCGCAGCGGCTGCCTGAAGTCCTCGTTCAAATTCCAGGCTTTCGTCAAAATTATGCTCCACACCGCGATGAATACTACGCTTTATCATGGCCAACGCGAGGGGCGGCCCTGCGGCAAGCCGCCGTGCCAAGGCGTCGGTCACGGCTTGGAGATCGGCCGGCTCCACGAGTCGGTGCAAAAGACCCCACTGATATGCCGTCTCGGCATCCAGGACTTCTCCCAACATGGCCATTTCCAAGGCGCGAGCCACCCCTATTAACCGAGGCAGGAGATAGCTAGAACCGGAATCGGGAACCAATCCAATTTTGACGAAAGCTTGACTAAACCGCGCAGTCTTTGACCCGATACGAAAATCTGCAGCCAACGCTAAGGACATTCCGGCTCCCGCGGCGACACCATTCACCATCGCGATGGTGGGTTTGGGAAAGTGATAGAGCTTTTTGGCTAAAGGATTATAATACCGGGCCACGTGCGCACCAATCTGGTCCGCGCCCCCATGGTCTTGATGTTCTTTAAGATCCTGTCCTGCCGAAAATCCCCGACCGACTCCGGTTAGCACAACGACCCGGCACCCTGGGTCCTGCTCAGCATTTTTGAGAGCCAACATCAACTCCTCCAAGGCCTTTTCATTAAGCGCATTCAATTTATCCGGGCGGTTAATCGCGATCGTCACAACCGCATCGGTCATCGTAACCTTGAGTGCTTGATATTCCATCCTCACGTCTCGTCCCTTCTCGCAAAAGTGAATAAACCGTCGATCAATCCATCACCGCGTTAAGCATTTCTCTTTGGGTTGCCCATCCGACGCATCCACATCCCGACGCGAAAACTCGCATTCTCCACTAAAGTTGTCGTCGATCGCCCTGCTTCTTTGGGGGTACGTGGTCGATCCAGCCACGGATAAATGCCCCACACATTGAGATCGTATAAGAATTCATATCCACTGCCAATCCCCTCCGTTAAAACCACTAGGGGACAGTCCACGTCTAGCGCCCTTCGGGCCACCTCTCCCGCTACCGCATGTCGTCCCATCTTGTCGATGTGCTCGTCCAACGTTACCGCCCAGTCGCAGGAAGTCAGGCGCTGTTTGAGGTGCAAGAGTTCTGCGGCGGTAGCGACGGCAGGGGTGAGTTGGGCCCCTAAAAATCCCAACGCCAATCCCAAGGCCCCCCCGGCTCCTGCCCCAGGGGATGCGGTTAGTGGCGTCGCGACATGGGCTTCCAGCAATTCTCCGTATCGCTGCATGGCCGAGTCGACCAAAGGGATGCGAAATTCCGGCACCCCTTTTTCCGCCCCAAATTGGAGAGTGGTGCCCGAGTCGCCTGCTACCGGATAAGGATAGGGATATAAGCCAATCACTGGAATGGTGGGTGGTGTAAGCGCTCCGAAGTCAATATCGGCGAGCCGTTCAAGCCCTGAGGTGCCAGGTCCGATCACGTGGTGTTGATCATCATAGAAATGTACCTGAAAAGTTTCTAAAAACCCTATGCCGCCATCATTCACAATGGTGTCTCCCAAAGTGATATAGCAACGCTCGGGTTGGTAGCGGAGAATTTTCTGGAATAACTCGCCAAGGGCGTGGCTACTGGCCCGCGTGGCATCTCGATGCCGCGTCTTTAATCCCAATCCCACGACTTCGGCCGCGTCAATCCACGCGATCCGTCCCGGCAACATCGCCCACCGAGTCTCCGCGGGTCGCCCGAAAGGGCCGACGATCTGTTCCCGGCGGACACGCCCACCGAGAGCCCGCACTACAATATCCATAGAGCCAAGACCGCCGCTTGGCAGCGGCATAGTCGTTATTTCTAAATGCGGTATGGCCCGTTTGAGGCCGCGAGCTATCGCATCGGCTAATGCCGCAGCCTTCACGGTCGTTTTAAATTTCCCCGGTGCGACTAATACATGCATCAATACTGACCCCTCGGTTTCCGGTAACCCCTTGACCCTACCAACCTGGAAAATGGCTCTGCCGATCCGTGCTATCTCTTGTCTCTAGCATATCACAATAGAGCTTCCCATCCTGATGGCCCCGTAGTCCCCAAACCAGTCCCGACCAAGTCTCCCCCGGGATGACACCACTCAAAAAACCCCTGAGGAATTGACAGAATCTAAATGGTTCCCATTCCAGCGGTGACCAAAGCATGCGCTGACGACCGGGTATTGGCAGGCCGACCTCAACGACTTTCACACGGTCCGTCAAACACCTCCGCACGGCTGAACCCCCAGTGGGCACTATGCGTCGCAAATCCAAGGCCTTGTGCAATCGTATGACGCCGGGCCCCATTTCGGGGCCTGGGCTTTGGCTTCGTGGTCTTCTAAAACGGGACAATTCCAAGATGTCGGCAATGTGCCCGAATGGGTGTTTGCGGTCGGGACGGCTCCTTTGGGGGCGCCGGAGCAGCATGTCTGGAAGCCTCCGACCTCCACCGTCACGTACAATCCTCGCACCGGCAAAACCACGCGCACCGTGGTCCGGCACGTTCTCCATTACAGGGATCTCGGAGAACCGATCCGAGTGTGGGGGACCACCCAAACCGGACAGCATATTGCATTTGCGGAGTCCAGTGCCACGTCGCAAATCCCCACCTGGCCCGGGGCCCTCGTGTGGGGCGCGAAAGTGCCGTTGACCGGACCGCACCGTCTCACGTTGGTCTCGGCCCAATGGGCGAACGGTCAGATGGACACCATCAATTGGCCCGAAACGGCCAGCAGCGGCAGCGGATACGTCCAGGTCACGTCGAACACCGGCGCTCTGAAGCAGTGGTGGGCAGATATCCAAGTCGCGTCAAAAAAAACCGGTGTGCCGGCCACCATCATCGCCGCTGAAATGATCCACGAGAGCGGCGGAGATTCCATGGCGGGCAATGGGGGGCGTATGGTCTCATGCAGCTGGAGCCCGGGACCGCGAAAGGGATCCCGGGCTATTACCCCGGGGCCCGACACAACGCGCAAGAGAATCTCATCCTGGGCGCCGAGCTTCTCAGCCAACTCCATACCCAATGGGGTGGTTGGCACCTCGCTTTCGCTGCCTATTACGGAGGATCCGGGAGTGTGCACCATGCCGGAGTGAATCCGGGCATGACGTGGAGTCAAGCACAAAGCCGACTGACGGGGGTGCCCTTCGCCATCGCGGGCAACGCGCTCACGATGGCCCAATATGCGGACAGCATCGTGGCGGAGGCCGCATGGGTGCAATCGAATGCCCCGAAGGCGGGGTAGTCACTATGCCGAAGGAGGGAACATCTTTGAAAAAGCGTACCGGTGCGATTATCGGAGGAGTCATCGCGATCGTGGGGGTGGGATGGGCCACGGCGGGCCATCCACCTTCGACGCATCCGAAAGCTGGGAGCACGATCAAAAACCATCATCCAGCGACGTCTAAAAAGACATCCAAAACACCCCACAACGTCGGCAAGAAATCGACGCCCACGAACACTCCCATTCCGACGTCCTATCCGGCGCCACCGCAATCCGGTCAGGCGTCGGGCAGTGCCACCGCGAGTTTTACTACGGTGACCCATCACACTCCACCGGTTCCGTTAGAAGTGGTGACGGTGCCCTGGCAGTCTGGGACCCACTGGGCGATTGAGCCGGTCGGGATGACCATGGATGGCAATGCCAACCCCACCTTGTGGTTCGGGGCACAGGCGGCCGGGGGAGCGTGGCACTGGATTCCGAGCACCTTGCCCGGAGCCTTGAGCGCAAAGTTCCCCATTGCGATCCGACAGGCATTGCAACTCGGATGGGATCTTAGTCAACACCAACCGGGACCGAACCCCGCCGTCGGCAATATTTCGTGGAGTGCCATTACTGGCCAAGTAGGGAAACCGACCGGGTGGACGCTCGTGTCATTATCGCCGGCCAACAGTCCCTTGGGGCAAACGACACTCGGGCTCACGGTTTGGCAACCAAGCTACACAGGACGTTTCAACGGTTTTTACGGTCTGCAAACGCTGTGGGATGGGACGAACGCCCAAACGGGGACCCATGACTTTGAAGGCTTTGTCGCGAATCCCGGTCCGATGACCGCGATTGCCCAACACCCGCCGCAATCGTGAATGCTCCGCTGTATTTTGATCCCGCATAAGACAACCCTAAAGGAGGTTGGATTATATGATTTCCCGATCCTCAGAGGCGTTTCACCAGATTCAAGACACCACCGCCGCTTTGCGGCAAATTCCCCTGGCGACGGTCCTGGCCGTCGCGTTTCCCGAGGCCCAGGGCCCGACGCCGGGGCAAGGCCGCGGGGTCGTCCAATGGCAACTACCAGAGGGCAGCAAAATCAACGTCAAATCCACGACCCAATCCGATCTCTATCGCGTGTGGAGTGGCCCGTACGCGGGTCGGGCTGGCACGGGGGCGATCGATTTTCTGGTCGACCTCGGAGTCTGTGCGGACTTTGCGGACGCCAAGACCTGGCTGCAAGACGCGGTACCGTCGCTCCAGCCCGCCCGGCAACCGAATCCTTCACACGCCGGCGCGGTGTCTTTACCGTTTCAGATGCCCCATGTCACGCGGGATCCGGCGGCGGCTTTCTCTCTTCTCACGGCCTATCTCTCGACCAACCGGCAGATTCCTGCTAGTCTGCTGCACGCGGTCTTACGGCGCGATCCGCCAGCTATCTTGGCGGGGTGGGGCCCCAAATATGGGCATTACTTGCTCTTTCCCTGCTGGGATCACACCCAACCGCTGAAGAATAGCCATCCAACGGGCGCGCTCATGCGGTGGCGGCATCCGATACCGCCTCTGGAATGGTTTGGCGGCAATCCCCGGCCGATGGCTCCGGGAAGTCACAAGCAAGCCGGATGGTGGCAAATCGGTTCCGCCACGGCGGATACCTTGTTCATCACCGAAGTACCCATTGATGGGCTCAGTGTGGCAGCGAGTTTGCCCACGTTTTCCGATCACACGCCGAGCCTGCCGCCCGATATCGCGTTCCTGGCCCTCGGGGGGAAGCGGGGTTTACTCCACGGCAGCTGACCGGGCATGCCGCCATTCTCTGTGCCACCGACAATGATTCAGCGGGGGAGCGGTTTGCGGCACAGATTCGATCCGCCGCAGAGCCGGGTCAGACGGTGATCCGGGTGCGGCCTCCAGCCCGCTACAAGGATTGGAATGCGGTCTGGCAGGATCACCCCACCTTGGCTCGGGCCACGTGGGCCCATGCTCTCCAGGCTCTCCGTCACCAGGAAGCCGTACGATGAGACGCCGGAGGAATTAAATGGGTCGAGGACCGGAGCGGTGACCGGGAACATGGTGGGCTCGGCGAGGGGGTGGAAAGGCTGACCGACAAAACATTGAGGTAGGGAATTGGTCTGTCCTGGACTGCCATGGATTGCTCTAAGCCCGAACGCCTTATGGTTTGACTTTTCTGTTGCGTGGGAGGTACCCTTAAATTGGCATAGAATCCCACCAATACCAGAATGTCTCGGGAATTGGATGACCCTACTGTCGGGATGGACAGTAGGATAACTAGACGAAGGGAGAGAGTGACATGGTTCCAGAAGAATAAGGCCATGTTGCGAGAGCAAATGAACTTTGAGGAATTTAAGACGGCGGTGCACAGTGCCATCGGAATTGATTTCACGGTCCGACTACAAGCGGCTGGGGGGGCCCAACACAAGGTATTCCCCCCCACCTATCTCAATGATGATCCGGTGACTAAAACGAAATTTAAAGCGAAATATGCAACGGAATCCCGAATCATGGACGGGAATATCGTGCCTACGGTGTTGTTGGATTCGGTTCCTTCCCAAGCGAATCGTATGGAACAGGCGCTCCTTGCGGCCATACAGGATCGACAACTCGCCATGCCGCTCTTTTCGGTTGCGGTGGAAGGACATGGGGTGGTGACCTCGATTGATGCACCGCATCGTGCCTTAGACGCCATTTTTCTCGATTCAGATGTGGATCATCAATCCTTCTTGGCCAGTCGTTTTGGCTCAAAGTTGGCGGAGTCCGCGCCGCATAATGCGACGGCCCTCTTTCAATATGCACCAACGTCGTTAGTCTTCGGAATGTGGAACTCGCATACGGGGAAAGCGGGCGGTCGCTTCGCGCGCATTATCGCCTCCGAGATTATCGGGTGGGGTGCGATGGCGCCGGGAGTGAAAACGGCGAGTCGGATTGACCCGTTAGAGATCGGTAATGGGATTGAACTGTACAAAGTTCCCACCATAGAACGCTGGGGTTGGAAGAAGTACGAGAACCAGGCCAAAGACAAACCTTCTGGGATTGGGCATAGCAATATTCCCCCGACCATTAACGACACCACGGGCGGAATTAGTCTCGAGCACATTCAGCAGCAGGCGGTTCTCTCGTTGTTGGCGTTGCAATCCCTACACTTTCCGGATGCGGAAGGGCAGACGGACCGCAGTCGGGATGAGGCCGCGCGCACGGTTTTAGCAGCCCTGGCATTCGTGGCGTTGACACTCCAATTTCATCAGGGTTATCAGTTGCGATCCGGGTGCCTCCTGCAGGCCGTGGAATCTCCACGATGGCGTTTGTTACATCGCATGGCGGCGGATGATGTGGAATTATCCGTTACGCTTGAGGAGTCCCTTCACATCTACAGGGAAGCGGTGGCGGCGGCCGAGGCGATCGGGCTGACCTGGGGCCACGACATTCCGCAGTTGGTCCCGTCGGCTAAATTGATGGAGTTGGTGAAACAAAGCGATCAACAACGGATCATGGAACCTGAGCCGGGTCAGGGAGCATAGGCGATGTTCAGTATCGGCATGCGATTTCTCACGGGGCGCTATTATGCCCAAGACCCCCGATATCCGGGCGTCCAGCCCGAGTGGCCGCCCCATCCGGACCGCTTATATTCCGCCTTAGTAGCCGCGGCCTTTGGGCGCCATGTCGAGTTACCCCAAGACGAACGGGACGCGTTACTCTGGCTGGAACGTTTGGCGCCGCCTGAGTGGAGTGGGGTGTTAGATGTCGGTGAGGGCCGCGTCATGGCGCCGGTGTATGTGCCGACTAACGCCATCGACCTCCCAACAACCAACACTAAACGGTTTTCGAGTAATTTGAAATCGCTACCGGAATTTCGTGAGCGGCACCCTCGCGGCTTTGCGTCGGTGGCTGTGGAGAACCCCGGCTATTGGGTCTGGCCGGATGCGGACCCGATGGAGCATTACCCGGCGTTACAGCGCCTCGTGAACGGAGTAGGACGGCTGGGCGCGTCCGCATCATTCGTGGGGTTATGGATCTCCGAAGATCATCCCCCGTCGACACTGGTGCCGGCCACGGTGCCGTCACCGGAAGCGTTGACGATCCGACTACCGTACGCCGGACGACTAACGGGTCTCGAACAATCCTATGCAGCCGGTCGTCGTCCCGCTGTCGGTCCAGCCTGGCCCTATGTCCGGGCGATTCATCGGGAAAGACCATCGGAATGGGCGCCGCCGATTGGCGTGTTTGATCAGTGGTATAGCTGGGCCTTTGAACCGAAAGTCGTGGCGCCTCTCGGTCAGGGATTGGCGTGGGCGCACGCCCTTCGACGCGCCGTGATGGCTCAGGCTGGCAACGACGGGACGATCCCAGCGACATTGCAGGGTCATACCGATGCGACGCATTGCGCGTCTATGGTGTTGGCAGATGTGGGTTTTGACCGGAGTGATGGGCATTTGCTGGGACTGGCGATGCTCTTTCCTACCGATTTGGATCCCCAGGAACGCCAACAGATTTATCGCGCCGTGACGCGCGTATCGTATGTCGTGGTCCACGGAAAGACGTATGGCTTAAGTCCGATGGAGTCTCTGCCGGCTCATCGCATTCCTCGGGGTGCCACATGGTCCCGTTGGGCGGGAGCGCCGAAGGGAGAGACCACTTGGGTTACCGCCACACCGGTCGTCTTTGACAGGTTTCCGAAGCACCGCAGTAATATTCTACCGGCGGTCCAACTCATGGCGCGAAGCGTAGGGCTGCCCGCTGTGACCATGGCCCGAATTGTGCGCGCCACGCCTACCGGCGTCCCTGCTGCCCGCGAGTTTCTTACGCGGAGGGCCACGGAGGATGACCCTCCGCGATTTGTGGCGCATGTGGCGGTCACCTTTTCCCATCCCGTACGGGGACCCGTGCTGTTGGGACGTTTACGGAACTTTGGATTAGGACTCTTGGTTCCCGTTGTGTAGAGAGGAGGATGTCCGTGGAAACGGTCAATGACTGGGAAAGGGATTTCGCGGAGTTTTTTCAGCAGGTCACGGGATTTACCCCATTTCGGTGGCAAACACGGCTGGCATCCATTGCACTCGCGGGGGAATGGCCCCACCACATTCATTTGCCGACGGGTGTTGGCAAGAGCAGTCTGGTGGTGATTTGGGCCTATGCCCTGGCTCGTGACCTTGCAGAACCGAAAGACCATCGTAGCACCCCTATGCGTCTTATCTATGTCGTCGACCGACGCCTGATCGTCGATGCCGTCGACGAGCAGGCTCAAGCCATGGCCCAAATCCTTGAGAACCCCAAGACCGTTCGTACGAAACGCTTAGCGGATGCGCTACGGCCCTATCCAGAGGCACCACCCCTCCACGTGATGCGAGCGCGTGGGGGCGTGCCTCACAACACCCTGTGGCCCAACGCTCCGCGACAACCCGCCATTTTAACGGGTACCGTGGACCAAACGGGATCGCGACTATTGTTTCGTGGTTATGGCCTCTCGGCGAAGCAACGCCCCATACACGCGGGACTCTTAGGGGTTGATACCCTGTTTGTGGTCGATGAAGCGCATTTAAGCACGCCCTTTGTCCAAACCTTGTTAGCGGTCCGAGAGGGGCAGCAACGCCGAGAAGAAAGGGTTGGATTACGGCCCGTGAAGATGGTCACGATGTCGGCTACCTTGGCCTTGGAGGCCGAAGTTCGGGACCCGCCGCCCTTTGTTTTGACGGCAGCGGATACCGAGGAACTCACCGCACGACTCGTACGGCCTAAATGGATGGTTATGGAGTCATCGGTCAACATGGACAAATTTTTCGTAAATACCCCAGCCCTACGCAAAAGCATTCTCACGCAGGTACACCGGATGACAACCGACCTTGGTTCCGGTCTTGGGGCCATTGTCGTGAACCACGTGGCGAGTGCCCGCGCGGTTTTTGAGGATCTTCGAAAACAGCAACGATCGGGTGACAGTGGCTCTGGGAAAATCATCGATGTGGTGTTGCTCACGGGGCGCGTCCGCCCTTATGACCGCGATGCGATCCTGGCGCGATGGATCCCTAGGATGCGTGCCGGTCGCGGCACCGGCCCAGTATCAGAAGGCCTGGTGTGGATTGTGGCCACGCAGACCGTTGAAGTCGGTGCCGATTTTGACTTTGACGCCTTGATTACAGAAAGTGCTCCCCTCTCAGCGATTCAGCAACGCTTGGGCCGTTTAAACCGATTAGGGCGTCTAAAAAGTGGGATCGGGGCGGTGGTGCGGCCGGAACGGGCCCCAGGGATCTACTCGGATGGTAGCCTCCGAGCCACATGGGAGTGGCTATGCGGATCTGCGAATTCCGGGTATCCAAGCCGGGATCGGGCACCGGTCGTAAATGATGCCATCGTGATCAATGGGGCATTTCTGGCGTTGACGGCGGCCAGGGCGCAATCGCCGCCCCGTGGCGTCGAAGACCCGTCGCTAGACGCCCCCATTCTACAACTTCCTCACTTGGAGGCGTGGACTCAGACCGACCCCCCACCCGTGTGGGAGCCGGATATCATCCCGTTCTTGCACGGGAAGCAACAGCGCTTAGCGGACGTGCATGTGGTGTGGCGCGAAGATTTCACCGAAGATCTATTATTGCGAGCATCACAAGATCTTAAGGTTGCGGAAGATATTACCAATTTCCTCGCCTGGGTCCCCCCCGTCACCAGGGAATCTTTGGATCTCCCCGTTTGGGCGGTGCGGCAGTGGCTGCAAGGCGAGGAAGTGTTACCACTCCTAGCGGATTTTGATGGGGAAGCGGTCGAAGGGTCCGATTCTCCCGACAATAACCGAACAACGCAACGCATGGCGTGGCGATGGGCCGGCAATCAGTCTGCCGCGGTCCCCCCGCAAAAAATTCGTCCTGGGGATACCATCGTCGTGCCGGCCACCTATGGCGGCGCGGATGCGTGGGGATTAAATTGGGAGAGTCTCCATGTGCATGACGTGGGGGATTATGCTGGACCGCCGGATGGTCGTCGGCACCTGCGTCTCACACGCACACACATTCGTGCAGGAATCCACGAGACGCTGGCACGTGAGGTGCCGTGGGAAGAGGCGTGGAACGACCTGGTGGCCCTGTGGGCTATGGAAATTTCCACGCAGGAGATGGACGACGCCCTTCGTGGTTGGTTGGGCTTGATGATTCCAATCATGACGGAGTCGGCCCAAACGCTTCTAAGAGAATGTCTTGCGCATCTAAACACCGTGAGTTGGTATCCCTATCCCTCCTCGCTAGGAGATGGGCTGGTGATCTTGTGGTACGTAGAGCCCACCGGGTCCCAAGGGACGCTGGTGGACCCTTGGGACGAGGAAGACGCGAATTGCTTGGGCGACCACCCCAGTCCCGCGCTGCCCACCTTGCGCGAACACCAAGATGCGGTGGCTGCATGGATTAGTCTCTATGCCGAGCAGGGGGTGCTCCCGGAACGCCTCATCGAAACGGTGCGTCTTAGCGGGAAATATCATGACCTCGGGAAGCTGGATCCGCGATTCCAGGTCATGATGCATGGGGGAGATGTAGTCGCGGCCACGGCGGCGGCGGAACCGGTGGCCAAGTCACAGATGGATCCCCGGGATCGCGAAACCCGAGAACGGGCGCGCCGTATGGCTACGTACCCATTGGGGCAGCGCCATGAAGAACTCTCCGTTCGACTCGTACAATCGATCCCCCTGGAGGCCACTATCGACGAGACCCTGCCCCTATTATGGCATCTCATCGGATCCCACCATGGCTGGGGGCGTCCGTGGTTTCCCATGTCGGTGGACCAACAACCTATTTCCATCGACACGACGTACGAAGACTACCGCGTAAGCGCTAACACTACAGCGACACTGGGGGCCTTGGACTCTGGGTGGGTGGACCAGTTCGATCAGCTCCAAGCGCACTATGGATATTGGGGCTTGGCGTATCTCGAAGCCATCTTGCGCTGCGCCGATTACCAGGCGTCCGCCACCAAGGGGGGGCCACGATGAGGACGATCGTGTTATCCGCGATTAACGCCGAGCACTTTCCGTGGAACTTTTTGGCGGCACTCGGTATCCAGCATGTCCTCGCGCGAACGACGGGGCAACCCATTAAACTGCATTGGATGGCAGATCCTGTCTGGACCGCGGTCGTGTCGGATGTGGACTCGCTCGAATCCGTCCTGACGGGATTGCAAAGCGGAGCGAGGCAGGTGTCCAGTGACCCGATTTGGACAGGGGTTGCGCAGTCTCCGATGGGAGTGCCTCAGAAAGGGATTACCCAATTTTTGGTGGAGGACTATCGGGCGATGATTCGGCCCATCGCCTGGGATGCGGAAACCTGGCGGTGGATGGGTCTGGTGACCGAATGGCCCAGTAAGAAAGTAAAACCGGCTAAGAAAGACAGGAAAGGTGGGGCTCAGGGGAGCGCGGTTCCATCCGCGACCTCGGCCAATAGTCCGGATCAATGGTGCGTGACGCCGACCCACTTGCATATGCTGAGCGGCGGGCAAACCGGTGTGTTCTTGGAATTCATCCGGGAAGCCGCGGCCATCGCCGCCACGAAACCGGGGGCTATCGAAGAGGCACTCTGGGGGCCATGGCGTTACGAGGATACGCCGGCCACCAAGGGAAAGGGCTGGGACGAAACAACCTTGGGGTGGGATGCGACGATTCCACATGGCTGGGCGTTTACGGATCGTCAGCCAGAAAAAATGAGGAAATATACGGTGGCCAGTGTCGCGTGGTTGGCAGCGGAGGGATTACGGGTGCTCCCGACATGGAATGGGGGCGGACATCCACGCACCACGGGCATCTCGCCAGAGGATGCTCGTTTTACATTCCCGCTCTGGAACCAACCGCTGAGCCTTGCGACGGTCGCACGGCTATTGTGGAGTGTATCCTCGGATGGCCCGGATCAGTGGCGCCGTCGTGGGATCACGACACTCCTCCAGTGTCGCCGGGGATTAGGTGGGTCGAAATACAAGCCGGTTTTGCTTCCTCCCACGCCATTATGGTAGTCGCGCGAACCCATAGTGAAACCAAAATCTCGGCAGGTTCGCGCATAGTGCGCCATATGGCCCCCGGGTCTTTCTATCGTAAAGACGTGATCGGTGCGGATGTGATAAAATTTGTTCGCGCGAACCTGATGCGTAGGCCCTTTGCAGAGTGGCATTCCGAGGGCAGGGATACATTCGGGACTTCGGTTCCGACTACATTGAAGCTCTTTTAATGC
>JAJYPK010000232.1 GCA_021795465.1 Bacillota bacterium | reverse complement strand
TTTCAGGTCTCCTTAGGGTGGACCGCCACGGCACGTTCCGACCGGGTTGAGCGCTCGGGATGCCCGGGCGGCTTTCTAAGAATTCGTAATGGCGTTGACGGTTTTAAGCATGGACACCACGACAACCGAGATGCCGCCCGTGAGGACATGACGCTGCCGATCCATGGTGCGATACCCATGCGATGCATAGAACTTTTGCGCCGTGAGTGTTGAGGAGAGAGTGATGTCGCTCCCACCGCTTTCGATAATGCGTGCTTCGAGCCTCGCCAAAATGTGATGACCCACGCCGTACCGTGCCCAACGAGGGTCCACGTAAAGTGCCACGATTTCACTCTCCACTTGCGATCCAAATCCCGAGACTACGCCTTGGTATGTGGCGACAAACATGTCTTCTACCTGGATCGAGCGCTCCACCACCGACGGATCCTGGTTCGCCGTCCAGGCCCGAATCTCGGCATCCGTATAATCTGCCGCACACAAAGTGCGCACCGACTGGTGGTGAATCTGAAGAATGCGTTCTGCATCAATATGGTCCGCAGGTCGGATATGGATCGTGACGCACCACCCCCCTGTTCTACAAGTCTACCAAAGCGCCCGATGGATGCCGATGCTTAAAACTCGGACTCCCAGCCCCCATGGGCAAACCAATGATAGAGGGCAGGGTTAGTGACATAGCTCACCTGGTGATTCATCTTTATCGTTAGGACATTGGGTACATAATGCATCACTTCGCCGTGACCTTTTTTAACAATCCAACTGGTCGGGAAAATTTCAATGGTTTTCTGCTGGGTGGTGGTAACCGTAAGGACGGATGGTCCCCAGTAGGCATGAGTAATCACGGGAGGACTCTTGGGGACCGTCCCCGAATAGGGACGACTCGATGCCCAAAGATGTTCCAAAGTCGCGGCCGCCTTTTTGACGGATTTTGCTTGGTACACCGGGGCAGCTGGTAAGCCTCGCATAAATACCAGGCTCTTCACATGAGAAAACGGCTGGCCCAGACTCGCACTTAATGGTGTCCCGACGGCGCCCACGATGCCCGTCGTTCCACAGCCGGTGAGAATGACGGCGGTAAGACTCAAAGTCGCTCCAACGTACTTTCCATGTGTCATTGTGCTCCATCTCTCCCTTCAGGGTCTACTAAACTAACGGGTTCGGATAGGCGTTTTGTCACCATGAGTAGCGAGAATCCGATATCGTATAGGATACCCCATGCATGACCGCAACGGCACCGCAGCCCACAACAGCCTTCGATACCTGAATTATGCCGATGGAGCGCGTCGGATGTACGGCGTCATCCCGTCCTACCAAGAGAAAGATCCGGGCGCCTACCCGGCACTGGCGCTTGTTGCGGAGTTCCTGCCATGGTGGCTGAGGGCTCATAGGCTCAGATTTTTGTATGCTTGTCTTACGACAGCGGATTTGGCACCATAAGCAGGAAGAGGCAACAGTCCAGTATAAGACCCTCTACCCACGCACTAGGAGTGTTAATGTTGAGCCAACTCGATACCATCTTGACCTTTAATCAGCACTTTGTCGCCGATCGTGCCTTTGAACCCTTTCGAAGTGGTAAACTCCCTAAGAAGGAAATTGCCGTGTTGTCATGCATGGACACGCGACTGATCGAGCTCTTGCCACGGTCGATGGGCATTCGCAATGGTGACGCTAAGATCATCAAGAACGCTGGCGCTCTAGTCTCCGATCCCTTCGATAGCACCATGCGCAGTATCCTGGTTGGGATCTATGAACTCAGCGTTGAAGAAGTCTTGGTGGTTGGCCATTATGGTTGTGGCATGGCGGGCATCGATCCTGATGCCGTGCTCGCTAAAATGACACAGCGGGGTATTGCCCACGAAACCCTGGACACGCTCCGCCACGCCGGCGTCGACTTTTCCCAGTGGCTTTCGCCCCTATCGTCCATTCCCGAGAGCGTCCAGGCCACGGTACAAACGATTCGCAATCACCCTCTGATGCCGGCCAATGTCCCGGTGCATGGCCTCGTCATCGACCCCGAATCAGGTCAACTGGATCTCGTCAGCCGGGACCCCAGAGCTGATGCTTAACCACATTAAAAAGGCCCAAGAGGCCGATGGTCGCCACGGGTAGGAGACCTAGAGTGATAATAGCCCACTCCCGCTCACGGCAAGGGGCTTAAGCAGACTTTAGACCCGATTAGAAGGTCGTAAAATGGCGTAACGAATCCACTCACTCCAGTCATGATCCATGGATGTGGATGGGCAGGGCGCCCACGATGACCCAAAATAGGCATGGGTGCACATTGTTATATCCGGGTCGCGCACCAAAACTTCGTGCTCTCGGGGGACGGTGGCGGATGCGACCGTCCCTTCAGTGGAACCACCACCAACGCGACTAGCATTCCCAAACTGTAGTGAAAACACATCCTGTCCCGCCCACGATGACGGCATCAGATAGCAATGGCACCAGAACCGTAATGGTGCCGGTCTTCCACATAAGTTCAGCTGGCCGTGCCAATACTAAGGCCTGCAACGGACCGCAATTTCAGCATGACGCATGTGGCCGTCGTCCCCTGGTTCAGCCGAGCCTAAATGCGTGGTAGGAGCATCCAAATCATCCTGACAGGATGCTATTTGAGAATGACTTGACTCTCGTTAAGATAGTGCGCTAGGTCTGCGATGGTTTCGCGATAGAGTGCTGGCATCTCAGGAACCTCATGATGGTAAAAGAAACGGGCATCAATGGTTTCATCGGTACCGGTCATCAGGTCGCCGCTCCAATTCTCCACCAAGAAGGCAAATGCCAGCATTTTGTTATGGTCCCCATACATATTGGTGTACTCAAAGCGTGGTCCGGTGTAGATGGCAAACAGAACTGCGTGGTTTACCTGCAAGCCGGTTTCTTCACGCACTTCACGGGTGAGACATTCTCGCACCGATTCACCTGGCTCAAGACTCCCAGCGGGCATCACCCAGGTGCCATTGTCCGCACGGCGAACCCATAAGATGCGTCCCTCGCGATCACGCATTACGGCACGGACGCCAGGGGCCATCAACAGGCGATGCCCCACAATCGATCGCAGTTGGCCCAGATACGAATCCTGCCATCCTATCGACACCGACACCCTCCTCTCAACTGGATTATCGGGTTGCAGAACGTCGAGACGCGCTAAGCATGAGGCATCATGAGGTTGGATACCCCCACGAACCATCCACCAAACGCAGCTTGGCAAACACTAAGGTATCACTCGGCTTGCCATCCATGTCAGGGTCGTCGCCCAGTAGCGTCGCTTCGAGGTGAAATCCAGCCCGTTCGGCCACCATGCGACTACGCACGTTGCGGGGATCGCAACGGATCTCCAAACGCGTAGCCTTAAGGTGTTCCGACGCGAACTCCACCACTCCGTTGACAGCCTCCGTGACATACCCGCGACCGGTCTCGGACGTGCGAATCCAGTATCCAATTTCAAAACGGCCAATCGACCAATTCATCCGGTGAAGGCCGCTCGAACCCAAGAACTTCCTGGTCATCTTGTCAAAAAGGTGTAGCCGGAGGTCCTCACGGAGTAGAAACTTGACGTGAGATTGCCGCACATTTTCCTCCGATTGCTCGATAGAGGGCAGGGGATCTGCAAAAGGCATCCAGGGCTTTAGTTCGGCTTGAGATTCGCTTATGGCCACGTTCAGTGCTAATCCGTCACCGGGCAAGGGACATCGAACATAAAGACGCTCGGTTTCGAATTCATGAGGAAAGTTAAGCAAAATCGGTTTGATAGAGATCTCTCCTCTTTGGATCCATTTTGCCAAACGGCTTCGTCCTTGTCTATCGCGCTAATACGGCATCCACCATGGGGCAAATTGAACCTCCCCGCCCTAAAGGGCGGAGATTCTGGGGGAACCACCATGGCTGCGTCGCGGGTCGAGAGACCCTCGGAGTGACCCTCCTGACTCGCCA
>JAJYPK010000231.1 GCA_021795465.1 Bacillota bacterium | reverse complement strand
GGGACGCCCGAAGGCCGGCGAACCCAGGGAGTCGCACACGGTCTACACCGTCGCGTGGGACGCGACGGCGCCGGGACCGGAGCAAATCCAGGCAGAACGGGAGCGCCGGCCCACACGGAGGCCCCTTAGTGGAACGAAACGTCGTGCGCCACCACTTCAAGCCCATCCTGACCAAAGCCAACCTACCGGCTAGTTTGCGTTTCTATGACCTACGCCACACCTGCGCCACTTTGTTGCTGGTGCAAGGCGAGAATCCCAAAGTTGTCAGCGAACGGCTAGGACATGCCAGCATCACCTTAACCTTAGACACCTATTCCCATGTACTGCCTACCATGCAGGAAGCGGCCACCACCCGGCTCGAACAAACCCTCTTCGGTCCCTCGTAGGGAGATGAAAGCAGAGAGGGTCAAATGGATGGAATAGCCCAGCCTAGGTCGTATGACTGCCCAGCCCCGCAATCTAATGAGCCCACTGAAATTGCTTTTTTCCAATTGCAAAGGCGCCGGCAAATGCTTGGCCCGGAATCCCAACGGCTCCGCCCTGAGGTCCCGGACCGCTACCACGCTGATTTCATGCGTGCGCTAGCGTGGCTATCAACGACTTAATAACGGAACCACCCCATCTGACTCGACCCAAGAATCGTCCGTGTGTCATTCCTCGCGCCGGACAAGGTGGGTTGACGCTGGAGTATAGCTCAGGTAAGCATTCCCCCAGTTCCCGAACGCCACCCTCGGGCGTTCCGCTAACGGCGAATCGCTCCGAGAGATTCAGTGATTTTACCCCTGCTAGGGTACCCATTAATTTCTGTCACACTATAGTCACACAAAACAAAAAAGCCGCCCGTTGTGGCGACTATCATCAAAACCCCTAAACCCTTACCCTGCCTCAAAATTTATGGTGCGCCCGAGAGGACTTGAACCTCTGGCCTCCTGATTCGTAGTCAGGCGCTCTATCCACTGAGCTACGGGCGCATGTTGGCTTGCCTATTCTAGCATCGCTACACTATCGATGCAAGGTAATGCTCTTGCCTCCATTTCCAATGAGTGGAGATGGCGGAGGGAGTGGGATTCGAACCCACGCTAGGCTTTAAGCCTACTAACGGTTTAGCAAACCGTCCTCTTCGGCCAACTTGAGTATCCCTCCACGGCACACGCTATGGTACCATACGCGCCAACCTATTGACAAGTAGAGAACGCTGGAATTAACGTTCCTCATAATACCGCAAAGCGCGACCTGGCATCTGCCCGGTATGACGATTATGCTGCCAGACCAAAGAGCCATTGACATATACTTGAGATATCCCTTGGGCAGTCTGGTGGGGATTTTCAAAAGTCGCGACGTCATCGATCCGGTCTGGATCGAGTACGACTAAGTCTGCCATAAACCCCGGTGCAATCCGACCTCGGTGCTTAAGGCCCAAGCGATGTGCCGCTAGCCCCGTCATCTTATGGACCGCTTCTTCGAGGGATACCCAATGTTTGTCGCGAGTAAATTTGGAAAGGACACGGGGAAATGTTCCGTAGGTCCGAGGATGAGGATTACCTTGGCTTAAAGGACCATCTGGGGCGGATCCTCCGCCGTCGGTTCCGATTAATGTACGCGGGTGACGGAACACACGTTCCAGATCTTCTTCGCCCATGCCAAACCGGATCATGCTGACCTGCATCTCGTTGTCTTGGAGTATTTTAATAAGCACCTTGACTGGAGGCATCCCCCAGTCCTCTGCAATACGCGCGAGACTCCTTCCCTGCAATCCGCGATCTTGTCCTTCACGCACCGTACCAATCCGGGTACGATCCCACCCGAATCGCGATTCCTTACGTTCCGTCTCATGGATAATGCGGGTTAGTAAGGCGGTATTCTTAAGTCGCTCCAAAGCTTTTTCGGAGCCGCCAATGAGTGCCCAGTCTGGTAACAGGGCCGTTAAAGATGTGGCACTGGCCACATAGGGATATTGATCCATATACACATCCTGGCCGGCAACGATAGCTTGGTCAATATGGTCCAAGGTTATCCGGGTCTTGCCCCAATTGTGAGGACCCATAGCTTTATGGTGCGACAGTTGGACACCGACCCGAGCCTCCTTGCCGATTCGCAAGGCTTCATCGACAGCTTCTACCAGGGCGTCGCCTTCGTTACGCAGGTGAGAAAAATAGAGACCTCGATGTTTGGCAATCGGTCGCGTCACTTCAACTATTTCCTCTGTGGTTGTATAGCATCCCGGAGGATAAATGAGGCCCGTTGACAGCCCGATGGCACCTGCTTGCATGGCCAAATCGACGGCCTCTTGCATCGTTTGAATCTGGGTTAAAGTGGCAGGTGCATCCTCTTCGCCCATCACCCCTCGTCGTAAAGTGCCATGTCCTATGAGGGCTAAAATATTGACAGCGATGTGCCGTTCGACCTCTCGGAGATAATCTTTCATACCGGTATAGGGTCGTCGTATAATGTGATGCCGATCAAAAAACTTTCCGATTTCGTCTTCCATGTGGCCATATAACGGGGCACCGGAGATTCCGCACTGTCCAACAATTTCTAGGGTAATGCCTTGGGAGATTTTGCTGACGGCTCGTCCATCCGCGAATAAGGTGAGGTCCGAATGGGAATGCATATCAATGAACCCTGGAGTGATGGTGAGACCGTCTGCCTCAATTTTTCTGCCAAGAAGAGCCGGTGGTGTGGTGCCAACGTATTCGATGCGATTATCCAGAACGGTAACATATCCGTTAAACGCCGGTCGGCCAGTGCCATCCACGACACGACAGTTCCGAATGGTAAAACGTTCCACAGCGCTCAGTCGCCTCCAACAAAGACAGCCCACCTCACAAACCAGGCAGGCTCTATCGAAAATGGCGGAGGGGACAGGACTCGAACCTGCAAGCCTTTAGGGCGGCGGTTTTCAAGACCGCTGCGTTACCAATTACGCTACCCCTCCAAAATCTTAACCTGTTTATTGTACCGCATTGCCGACATGCAGAAAAGAGCTCAAATTCTCCCTTTCGGTTGGTTGATCTGGGTCCTATCCGCGGTGTACCGGCAGACTTCCCAGCATCGACAGTTAGACCACGGCACCCCATTCTCCACGGGTAGAGGTCACGGCACGGCCTCTACCCCGACAAGACCCATGCTGTAATAGGGAAGGATCCCTAAAAACACTTCCTAATATATCCCCAGCTTTGCTCCAAGGCGCGCAGTGCCAAAGCCACGGTATTTGCTTCTTAGAGGACCTCAGAGCCCGGCATGTACGATTTTATCACCTCGGGAATTCGTACGTGGCCCGCGGCGTCTTGATAATTTTCGACAATAGCAGCAATGGTCCGTCCGATGGCTAACGCACTCCCGTTAAGGGTGTGCACGAATTCCGTCTTTTTGGAGCCAACTGGGCGGTAGCGCATCTCCGAACGTCTGGCCTGGAAATCCGTCATGTTGCTCACCGAGGAAATTTCTACATAACGATCGTAACTCGGCATCCACACCTCAATATCGTAGGTCTTCGCGTGTCCAAATCCCATGTCTCCCCCACAGAGAAGCACCGTCCGATAAGGAAGTCTCAGTTCTTCCAAAATTGATTCGGCTTCCCTCAACATCTCATCCAACGCCTGACCAGAATTTTCCGGGGGAACAACGCGAACCAATTCCACTTTGTCAAATTGATGCTGTCTAATCACCCCACGTGTATCTCTGCCTGCCGCTCCGGCTTCCGCACGAAAAGATGCCGTATAGGCGCAATATTTAAGCGGAAGTTCCTCGGGCGACAGGATTTCCTCACGGTGCAAATTTGCGAGGGGTACCTCTGCCGTAGGAATGAGGTAGTAGCGATGATCGTCTACAGCGAACGCATCATCGACAAACTTAGGAAATTGTCCGGTGCCCACCATCGATTCGTAGTTGACGAGATAGGGTGGGGCGACTTCCACATATCCAGCAGCCCGCGCATGATCCAGCATGTAATTGGCCAGTGAGATCGGA
>JAJYPK010000230.1 GCA_021795465.1 Bacillota bacterium | reverse complement strand
TTTGTCGGTGCGTGGCGCCCGGAGTGTTGACCCGTTCCCATCCCGAACACGGTCGTCCCCCTCCGGTACGCTGCCGCTACTGGCTCCGTCGGGAGCCGGGAGACGCAGGCCGTGCCGACACTCTTTTGTACTGACCCCCTCCGTTGGAGGGGGCTTTTTTGAGTGATTGATTTAGGATCTGGGATACAGCCAATATTCCTCCGTTTCGAGGCGAAAATCATTGCTTTGAGATTGAAACTCTCGGAGAACATCTGCATATTCTGCCTTATGCAGAACACTCCGGAGATCCTGAGTCCCAGATAGTTTGGCCATGAATGGATTGATCTCAGTTTCTTCTGGCCATAGCCTAAGCGTGGTGTTTATCAAATCAAGACCGATAGATACCGACCGCACGAGATAGGGATTGAGAACGTGAATTTGAACGCCGTGGCAAATTTGCCCTGCATGCTTGCTCGTGGTGGGTCGAAAGGTAATGGGACGAAACCGAACACCAGGGTGTTCATGCCGATTGAGAACAGACGCGAATTGATGTCCGTCCACGAAAGGGGCTCCGATAATTTCAAACGGATAGGCCGTTCCGCGTCCTTCAGAAAAATTTGTCCCTTCGATGAGACAGGTCCCGGGATATAAAAGGGCCATGATAGGTCCGGTCGCGTTCGGGGACGGAGGAACCCAGGGTAATTGGGTATCGTGCCATAGCATACTACCCGTCAGGCCCTGGCAAGGGATGACGTGCAAAAAATCTTTCGACCAATTTTGCTGATTTCCATACCATTGGAAGAGTTCTCCTAAGGTCAGACCATGTCGAATTGGGATGGGTAAAGCTCCTACAATAGAGCGGGCTCTGTCCGCCAAAAGATTGCCTTCAACGACCAGGCCACCGATGGGGTTAGGCCGATCCAAGAGATATGCGGGAACCCTTGCTTCGTGCGCTGCAATAAGCAACGACAACACGGTGGCGGTAAAGGTATAATAACGTGAACCAATGTCTTGAAAGTCCACAATTAATCCGTCGACATCGGCAAACATGGACGCCTCGGCAGCATATCGAGGACCATATAGAGAAATCAAGGGCAGTTCTGTGTACGGATCGATGTGATCGGGTACGGCATCTCCGGCGGCGGCATCCCCACGTAGTCCATGCTCGCCACTAAATAATTTAATGAGGGGGAGGCTTGATTGGACTAAGACATCTACGACGGGGTCGCATTGGGCGGTCGTGGCCGAAGTGTGTGTTGCCAATGCCCACCTTTTTCCGGTAAGGTATGGTGTAGAATTTTCCAGAAAGCTTTCGAATCCAAGTTGGCTCATGAGAACCTCCTAGGGGATTATTGTAGAGTAACGGTTGCTGTTATGGTTCGTATTTTAGGGGAAATTCCCCTCCTTTTTCCACGCCGGGTGCAACATTTTCATGTTTCATTCATGAATCCCTGGCACACTGGGAACGATCGGAGAAACGGGGAGGTTTATTATGAAAGCCGCCATTGAACGGGGACCAGAGGGATGGCGGATCGATCCCGAAGTCACCGGAATAGCCATCGATTCACGTGCTGTCGCGCCGGGCAATGTTTTTGTGGCAATCCCAGGCGCATCTCACGATGGGCATCTATTTGCATCGCAGGCGATTCATCAAGGAGCCGTGGCTATCGTGGGGGAACGCTTGGACGTCACGGTTCGCCTACCCTATATCGTGGTTCCTTCGAGCCGCATGGCGGCGGCGGAGTTGGCTGATGAGTTCTATGGCCATCCATCCCATGCGATGCGTTGTGTCGCGGTCACGGGCACAAATGGCAAGACCTCGGTGGTTTATTGGTTAACCCATGTATTGCGCTACGCGGGATTCAAGACCGGCATGGTTTCCAGTGTGCTGAATGATACGGGCCTTAACCAACACCCGGCTACGTTGACCACGCCTGAAAGTCCAGACCTGCAGCAGTATTTGGCAGAGATGCGAGACTTCGGGATGACGCATGCGGTGATTGAGGTATCATCTCATGGCATTGTTCAGCAACGAGTGCGCCGGGTGTCGTTTGATATGGCCGTGCTTACTAATATTACCCGCGAGCATTTGGACTTTCATGGGAGTATGGACCGTTATGTAGGAGCGAAGTCCCGGCTGTTTGAAGAACTTTCGCCCACGTCTCTCGGCATCCTCAATGCGGAAGATCAATACTACACGACGGTGCGTGATCGGACATCAGCCGAGGTGATTAGTTATGGAATCGACGATGGCCAGGTGCGGGCCAAGATTCTTGAGGATGGTTCCGACCACAGCGTAGTCGAAATTATTCACCCCACATTTCGCTCACGAGTCCGGATTCCGCATCCTGGTCGGTATAATATTTTTAATGTGTTGGCGGTGACCGCCGCGGCGGTCTGGTTTGGGGTACCGGCCGATATTTTGATCGAAGCATTGGAACATCTGCCTGCGGTACCGGGCCGTTGGCACGTCATAGAACAACCAGGTAGCCCCATGGTGATTGTGGATTACGCACATACACCAGACGGACTATTGCAAGTTCTTAAGTCGCTAGAACGTTTGAATCGGGCTGCCATCTGGTTGGTGCTTGGAGCACGTGGTGGAAGAGATCATGGGAAGCGTCCGGAAATGGGAAGAATCGCGGCATCATTCGCAGATCACGTCATATTAACTACCGATAGTCCCTACAATGAGGATCCGGCTGTGATTGCCGAATCTGTGGCTGCAGGAATTCGTGAGGTTAACAGCAGTAGATTGTACCGGTTTGAGTTAGATCGGACACAAGCGATTCGGTTGGCGATAGAATCGGCAGCATCGGACGATGTAGTGCTGATTACAGGCAGGGGACCCGAAACCACCCAGCACATTGGGGGTCGTTCGGTGCGTCTAGTGGATGCCGAAGTGGTTCAGACATTATTGAAATCTGAGGTGAAAACCCCGGAGGACATGAAATCATGGCGGGATTAGTCACCGTTGTGATTCCAACCTATAACTCAAAAGCTCTAATTGGGGCTGCGATCGACTCCGTTTTGCGGCAGACCTATACACCGGTAGAAACCATTGTGGTAGACGATGGCTCCACGGATGGCACGGGAGATTGGGTGCGGGATCATTATTCTCAGATCAAGGTCGTCCGCATTCCAAACCAAGGGCCGTCAGCAGCCCGTAATCAGGGGATCGATCTGGCGGCGGGGGAATATATTGGCTTTCTAGATGCGGACGATGAGTGGCATCCAGAGAAGCTTCAGGTACAAGTGGGCATCATGGAGCGATATCCTGAGGTCGGGCTAGTGGCGACAGATTGGATTCGCAGTAGGCCATTTGCGGCTGTGCCGGACGACGTGCCGCTATCTTGGATTACGTATAAGGACATGCTGAAACTTAACCGCTTTCAAACGTCAACGGTGCTGATGAGAAAGTCAGTCATGGACCGGCTCGAGGGTTTTGATGCCTCTGTAGATGGCGCCGAAGACTGGGACTTATGGCTACGAGCGTCAGCAAAAACGCGCATCGGCAAGATTGACTGCCCGCTCGTGATGTATCGAGATGTAGCCAGTGGGTATAGTAAGGATGTTTGGCGTGTTTATGAGACCATGCAGCCGATGTTAGATAAGCACCGAAAAAGTGCGCCTTTGAGCCCCCATGCGTTTAGGGTACTCGAAGCTTGGCATCATCTGCGCTTCAGTGTGGCGTTTTTTTTAATGCATGATTCGGGACGTGCGCGGGCATGCTTAAAAAACGTCAGCCAACAGCGATTGTGGACGGCTTCGATACCGGCCACCATTCACTATCTCATTCCATTTTTATGGGCGCGTTATCGTCGGCGCGCGTAGTATTATTTTCTAGTAGACAACGCTTAGGATCATCCTCTATAATAGCAAAGCTGTCGCAAGTCACCGACGCCGCACCGACCGTGAAAATGAGTGATGTCATGAGCGGATGCGATACGGAGGGCGACTTGGACCCGGTCCTTGAAAACTATATCGTCAGTCACGCAAAACGTAAG
>JAJYPK010000067.1 GCA_021795465.1 Bacillota bacterium | reverse complement strand
CGGCAGCCTCTGGTCCCCCAGTTATTTTGCCGGGTCGGCTGGAGGAGCCCCCCTCGCCTGATATCTCCGCCCTGAACGGCGGAGTTTTACGGCGCATCTGATAAATTACAGCAAGTGGTCATGTTGCGCTTCTTTTAAGGCTTGGACCACCTTACGAACATCCTGACTTCGCTCCGGCGAGAGAATCAATACCGCATCCCGCGTCGCAACCACCAGTAAATCTTGCACCCCAATAAAAGACACCACGGGTCCTTCACTGATCGCCGTAACGTTTTGACTCTCCACGAAAATGGCATGCCCTTTTGCTGCGTTTTGTTCATCATTTCTGGGAAGATGGCGAGCCAATGCAGCAAACGTTCCCACATCGTCCCATCCTATTTCTGCCGGCAATACAAATACCCGTTCAGCACGTTCCATGATTCCGTGATCAATAGATACCTGAGGCAACTCTGGAAAGATGACGTCGAGTTGCTCTGGCTCCGCCATTAAGGCCACAAGTCCACGGAATAAGTCAGGTAAATAACGTGCCACGGACTCCATCAATTCGTTGACGCCAAACACAAACATCCCAGAATTCCATAAATGTTGACCCGCCAGCATCATCGCCTCAGCAACCTCTAGGGGCGGTTTTTCAATAAATCTCCGCACGGTTCGCACACCCTCTGGAGACGGTAGCCCCCCGGGTTCTATATATCCATAACCAGTTTCCGCATGCGTGGGGACAATACCAAAGGTATAAAAACCGCCTTGGTTCTCACACGTCTGCATCGCTTTTGCCACCAACTGACGAAAGGCATGCTCCTGCTGGATCATATGGTCCGACGGCAGCACGAGCATCGTAGCCAGCGGATCGAGTTGTTGGATCCTTGCGGCAGCCCATGCAATGGATGGCGCCGTATTTCGCCCAAGAGGCTCCCCAAGAATATGTGATGGAGGCACATCGGGCAAATTCGCCTTGACCTTATTGACATAGTCGGCACCGGTTACGACAAAGGTATGCTCTGGGTCAATCAAGGGACGGACCCGATCCCGCGTACTGCGAATCATGCTGTGCTCGCCCATCAGCGTTAAAAATTGCTTGGGGTGCATCATCCTTGACAGCGGCCAAAATCGTTCGCCGCGTCCTCCAGCCAAGATCACCAACCATCGTGCCATGAGCCGATTAACTCCTCACTTATTGCCTCTATTATACACAGCCTCGGCAGCCTCCACCCCAGACGCAACGTGTCGACCTTGGTCTCTCAAGCCGCGCCCTAAAGCCGCCAATAACTCTATCATATTCGACAATCGCGCCCCATGACCCATCACGCCAATCCGCCAAATCTTGCCAGACAAGCTTTGTAAGCCTCCGGCTATTTCAATTCCTTCGTGCTTCAAAAGATACTGACGCAACCGCATTTCGTCGACTCCGTGAGGTACTTTGACGGTGGTCACCGACGGCAATCGAATCGCTGTGTCAACCATAAGTTCCATGTCCATCGCTTCGAGTCCTGCCCATAATGCTTGGGCAACTTGTCGATGGCGCGCATAACGTGACTCTACGCCTTCCAACAATACCAAGCGGAGAGCCTCATAGAGACCATAGAGCATCGATATCGGCGCCGTATGATGATAGACGCGATTCTGCCCCCAGTATTGCCGAAATGCGTTAAGGTCAAGATACCAACTCGGTATCGGCACCTTTCGGGCATCGAGGTGGGTTAAGGCCCGGTCCGACGCCGTGAACGGGCTCAGTCCGGGCGGGGCTGACAGGCATTTTTGGGTTCCCGAAAACACCACATCGAACCCATTGTCATCCACATTAACCGGCATGCCGCCTAGCGCGGTTACGGTATCTACCAAAAGCAAGGCGTCCCGACTATGAACGAGTTCGCCCCACCCCGCCAATGGTTGGAGGACGCCCGTCGACGTTTCTGCCATGACCACGGCGACCAAGCGCGTCGCAGGATGGTCATCTAAGAGTTGCCTTAAGGTTTCCAGGGTAGCCGCTGCTCCGACCGGGACCTCAAGACATACGACGCGGCCGCCAACCTTTTCAACGGCCTCGACCATCCGACCACCGAAGACCCCGGCTACCACTACGATGACGGTATCCCCCGGCTCCACAAAATTCACAATGGCGGTTTCCATGCCAGCGCTACCGGTTCCCGACACCGGTAAGGTTAATCGATTTGCGGTACCAAACACCTTACGCAACATCGTTTGAATGTGGTCCACAATCGCGAGAAACTGGGGATCCATATGCCCCACGACAGGTTCCGCTAGCGCACGTCGAACGGGGTAAGGAACCGGTGAGGGCCCTGGCCCCAGCAATAATCGCGGTTGAATATCTAATGGTTCCAGTTTCAACAGACCGTCCCCCTTACGCTGTACACAATGATTTCTAAGTCACCGTACCATTGAGCCCTGGTTATTGCAACAAATTGAGCCATCTGGCGCCCACCTTGAGCGCTCAATGGGGCGACGCGTGACTTCCACGACCCAGTCGTTTATGCTATGAGATAGAGAATTTTGAACGGCGAATGTCTATGCCATTGACGCCATGGAGGTTAGTCATGACCAAGTTGGAACTTGCCCAGATGATGGACCATACCCTGCTCGATCCCAAAGCGACCCCGAGCGACGTCGCGACCTTGGTTCAGGAAGGTCTACGACTTCACGTTGGCGCAATTTGCGTAAACAGTGGATACGTCCGTTGGGCCAAAGAACAGTTAACCCCTGGTGTTGCGATGCATCTTGCCGCCACTGTGGGATTCCCGTTAGGGCAGGCCAGTGCCCAGGCAAAGATCGCGGAAGCCACCGAAGCCGTCCACGATGGTGCAGATGAAATCGACATGGTGTGGAATCTTGGCCTATTTTTGGGAGGTGCCGAAGCGTCGGTAGCCGGTGAAATTACCGCGATAAAATCCGCGCTCGGTCCCCATGTCGCCCTCAAAGTCATTCTAGAGACAGGATGGTTGACACCCCTTTTAGTGGAACGCGGGACCAAGCTCGCCGTCGAAGCAGGGGCCGACATGGTGAAGACGTCGACGGGATTCGGCGCACCAGGCGCCAGCGTGGATGCTGTCACCATTATGCGTCGGGTGGCGCCGTCTCATGTTGGTGTGAAGGCTTCGGGGGGAATCCGCACGCTCGCCCAAGCGAAATCCATGATTGAGGCGGGGGCGACTCGCTTAGGGGTCTCGCGGTCGGCCTCCATTCTTGACGAGTGGGTCGATGCGTAACGCCTTACTGCGGGTCTTCAATCACATCGACTAGCCCATTTAACCCAAAGGCATTGTGAATCTCGGCCAGACCTTTCTCCGCATCCTGTCTGGCCACAATACACGAGATCTTGATTTCTGAGGTGCCAATCATTTGGATGTTGATGTCCGAATCCGCTAACGCTTTAAATACTCGGGCGGCAACACCAGGTTGTCCGAGCATTCCCGACCCGATTGCCGAGATCTTCGCAACCTTGTCATCAATTACCACCGCTTTGCCATGCAACGTGACGAGACATTGCTCCACCAGGGATCGAGCCCGCGGCACATCTTGTTCATCAATGGTAAATGCAATGTCATTCAGATTATCATGTGAGACGGACTGAATGACGAGTTCAATGTTAATCCCGTGCTCTGCCAACACGGAAAACAGCAACGCTGCCACCCCCGGGGAGTCTGGCACCCCTAAAAGCCCCACCTTCGCCACGTGCCGATTTATGGCCACGGCGGTCACCGCCGGCTTTACCGGAATCACCGGCTCTGCCTCAATTTGAGTTCCAGGTTCATCGTGAAACGTCGACCGCGCGTGAATGACCACTTGGTTCCCTTTGGCGTAGGCGACCGCCTGAGTCTGCAAAACCTGAGCTCCTTGGCTAGCCAATTCCAACATTTCATCATAGCTTAGGCAACTCAGTGGGACCGCATCGGGCACGATCCGGGGATCTGCTGTGTAGACCCCGGCGACATCCGAGTAGATCTCGCAACGGTCCGCATTTAATGCCCCGGCCAGAGCAATAGCCGTGAGGTCCGACCCGCCGCGACCCAAGGTCGCGACGTCGCCGGTTGCGGTCACGCCTTGGAACCCCGCCACAACCGGCGTAATTCCCGCCGCAAGCGCCTTTCGCAACAATGCGGGATCAATCGATTCGATCCGAGCTCGACCGAAGTCGTAGGAGGTGTGGATACCCGCCTGAGATCCCGAAAAAGATCGAGCTGGGATACCCAATTGTTCGAGTTTCATCGCGAGCAGCGCTGTCGTGACGAGCTCTCCTGTGCACAATAGCGCATCCATCTCACGTCCCGAAGGAATCGCCACTAAAGCCTCAGCGAGATCCACCAAATGGTCCGTGCTATCACCCATGGCCGACACCACCACCACCACCTGGTGGCCTCGGCTTAAAACCTGTTGAATTTTCTTGGCGACTTCGGCAATATGGGAGGGTGTAGCTACCGAACTCCCACCAAATTTTTGTACCAGCAACATAAAAATCGACCTCTTTTCCAAGAACATATATCGGACTATCATAACAAATTTCATGTGAAACGCTGAACAATAAAGCGCTAAAATTATTGTAATGTGTGGAAGGCAGGCGACGCTTATGCTGACTCCGTGGATAACCTTTGATCTAGACGGCACCCTGGTAAAAAACCCCTATTGGCGCCTCACTTTATTCCCGTGGATTCAGAAAGAAAGTGCCCGTCGCCGCCTCGATTGGCAAGATTTCTGGCAACCCATTGCCGATGAAGGCCAACACCGTTGGGATCAAGGTCTTTGGGTCGACGCTTACGACTGGTCGGATATCATCCGACGGGTGTGGAAAGAAGAGCCACCAGAACCAAGCATGGTTCCTTGGCATCAAGTGGCATCCCTTACCCTACCGGGTGTGTTGTGGCTCCTCTCGGTACTGAAGACCTACCCGATTCGCTTGGGGATTATCACGAATGGTCTGGAAAGAAACCAGATGCCCTTCATAAAAAGTCTGGGATGGGACCAGATCTTTGACACCGTCGTCACCACAAACAAAGTCACGCGGTGCAAACCCGACCCCCGCGTGTTTTCCTTGTTTGATGGGCCAATCCTGTGCCACGTAGGGGATCGTGTCCATCATGACGTGCTCGTGGCATGCCGTGCTCAGGTGACAAGTATCCTCTATCAACCGAAATGGTATTCCGAAGATCGCGTCGACCCCCTCTCCCCAGCTTGGCCAATGCCGAATCACGTGATTACGCACTATTGGGGGCTACCAAAACTTGTCACTCACTTACTCGTGGCAGGTCCCCCGGCATCTCACCCGAATCCCTAGTAATCCCCAGAACCTCGGAACCGACATCAGGCACCTTGGAATTTCCCCATGACGCATCATCGTAGTACTATGATCCTAACTGTCGCATTCCCAAGGCATAAAGAGACGAACGAACGAACCAAGGAGGACATATGACCATCGAAATCAACCAGGTCCGGTATCAGCACGAAACGGACATTCGGATTCGGTTTTGCGAGACCGATGCCAACCAGCACGTAAGTCAGGCGTCCTATGCCATCTATTTTGAGGAAGCTCGGATCGCCTTTTTAGAATCGATGGCCGATCCCGCGTTTCGTTGGTGGACCAACGACCATACACTAGTCCTAGCGCAACAATGCTTAATTTACCGGAAGCCTGCGTTTTTCCGCCAAACGCTCACGGTCTTGAGTGGGGTCCAGCGCATCGGCCGATCCAGTTTGGATTTAGTTCACGTAGCCGTACTTCGTGACGATCGGAACGCCGTCATCGCGGAAAGCACGTCCACCGTTGTTCTCATCGACTCACGTACGAACCGTAGCTTGCCGTGGCCCGACAATTTCCGCACCCAGGTAGGCATCGCGCTCGCTTAAGCTCTCCTTATGGGTGAGCCGCTGCCGGTGGGGTGTAGCCGAATGGCCACTTCCAATTAATACCGTACGCCCGATCGAAGACAGCTTGTGCCTTGGGGTCTTTAATCTTAAAGTACTGATCATAAATGGCCCGAGCCACAAATCCTGAATCCGCACCCCAGTTACCTTCGCGAATATACACCAATATGAGAATCGATGGGTGCGGCATCGGTCCATAGGTCAAGAAGAAGGCGTTATAGCTATTTTGGGTAACAACCTGTGATGTTCCGGTTTTCGACGCGACGGGAACCGGAAGTCCTGCTAGTGCTCCATATCCGGTGCCGGATATGCCCTTCGCAATCGAAGGATCCTGTGCCGACATCTCCATCCCCACATGGACCGTGTGGATCACGGAATACGGCACGTTAAGCTTCCCTTGGACCACAGGATTAAACTTCTTGACGAGTTTACCCGATGCCGTGGTAATCGACGACACCATATGAGGCTGATATAACGTTCCACCATTCGCGATGGCGGAATCCGCTCGGGCCAGCGCAATCAACGAGTATTGCCCTATCCCCTGGCCGATTACCGTGTTAAGGTTCCACCCCCACGTCCACGGCACATGGTTTTCTTTCATCAATAGCGCCGGGGAGGGAATCAGACTGGTTGCTTCCCCCGGTAGATCAATCCCTGTAGGTTTATTCAATAAAAACTTATTCATCCACTTATCCATCGTCTGAATTCCCATGTTGTAGCCTAACGTGTAGAAGAACACATCGTCTGACAGCCCAATTGCCTGCTCAATATTTAACCATCCAAACCCCGGCGAGTACCAGTTGGTAAACGCACGATCCTTGGGAAAATATCCCGGATCAAAAATTTTTGTGGTCGGCGTTACCACCCCGGAGGCTAAGGCGGCCACAGCCATCAAGGGTTTAAAGACCGAACCCGGAGCGAAGAGCCCCGATATCGGCAAAACATTGAAGGGGCTCATAGGATTTTTGGCTAGTTGCGCAAAGTATGAGCTCCGTGTCGTCGAATTCGGCAAGAGTTTATTGGGATTATAGGAGGGATAACTGGCCATGGCCAACACATTTCCGTTATTTGGATCCAACGCCACCACAGCCCCCTGGATAGCTCCCGAACTGTGAGCCAAAGGTGCGGTAGCGTGTCGCATGGCCTTCATTGTATAGGCCAAAGCGCTGGTCGCGGTTTGCTCAAGCTTCCAGTTGATTGTCAGATGCAAGGTGTCGCCTGGAGTGGGTACCGTTTGGCCCAACAGTCGAACCAATTGCCCTTGTCGGTTGACTTCGGCAAATTGACCGCCCGCATGTCCCCGTAAGTAAGACTGGTATTCGTATTCAAGCCCCGCTGCACCCACCGTCGAGGTTTGCGAGTACCCTTGATATTTTGGCATTTTTAATTGTTTGCTCGTAATATCCGAAGTATATCCTAAAATATTCCCCATCACACTGTTATACGGGTAGGATCTTACCGCGACGGGCTGTAGTCGGATATTGGCCAAATTCGCTCGATTTTCTTCCACAGTAGTCATCTGTTGCGCCGTAAGCCCTGATACGATGGCCACCGGCTGGTAGGAGTAAGCTCGAGATTCTTGCTTCTTTACCTGTTGTGCCAATTGTTTCCCGGAGACCTTAAGATACGAAGCCAACTTCATTATTTCCCCAGCAGGCATGGTTGGCTGCTGGCTAATGGGAAGATAATATAACGTCCACGATGGTTTGGAATTCGCCACCACCACTCCATCACTCGTCACAATATTCCCCCGCGGTGCCGGTACCGGTAATTTCCTGAGGGTATCCTGACGCGCCATGGCTTGGTAGTGTGCGGACTGTTTAATCTGTAAATACCAAAAGCGATACCCCACCAGCAAAAAACCGGCAAGAATTATGCCAAACATCGTTATCGCGCGCCAGGTGACTTTTCGTGCTTCGTTCACGTTACCATGCCAACTCCCTTCAATCTACACATAACGTCTTGCCCTTCAATAAAGTCACAGCCTTGGTGACAAATGTTTCATGCCTCATCCCTATGTGGCGCTTACACGGATTCCTCGTGGGTGTTTGCCATGCGCACGAGACGCTTTCTAACCGAGGAAATGCCTGGAGATGGGGCCAATCTAGGACACGACCCGAGGCTTAAAGCTACATCAAGTGACAATACCGGAACTCCTCCCTATTATGGACGCCTTCGTGCCCGCGGTGCAATCCCCGAATCTTGGATCGTGCTATAATAAATCCAGTAATTAAGGGAGGCGAGCGGTATGAAAATTTTCTTTAACGATGAGACGGTGTTAGATTTCGATAAGATGGGAGAGAATTTCCAGGACATCGTCCAACGATTAACCCCATTTGGCAACCTCGGGGGTTTTGCGGAAAGCCAAGTCGAGCATCTCGACGATTTTTCGCTCCGAGCGCTGGAACGCCGCTTAACAGCCCGTCGCGATACCCTCAACGATGCGCTAGACCTGATCCACCAAGAATGGGCACGGCGTCAGACAAAACCCGAACCGGACATAGAATAAGCCTCACCCGAGGAGGCACACTAAGGGAAAGCCGGACCCTTAGGAGGAGTTAGCGAGGATGAACGCTGTAAATCACTGCTGTTGCGATCAATGCTCACCCAATATGTGCAGTTCTCAATGCGCATGTGCCCATCCATGTACCTGCGATCAGTGTAACTGTGCCCATTAGGGCATAAAGAGCGCCGCTAAAGCACCTCGTACCATTCAGTGACGAGGTGCTTTACACGCAGTCAGCCGATTTGACCTCTTGAGCCGTTGATGGATTAGTTCAGAACAGTCCCTACAGCTGGCGAACTTGCCAGCGCCTCCGGTGTTTCCGGCAGACCAATCAACCCAAATGCCAAAAGGAAAATCAGTAGGCCTGAAAGCCGGAATAACCACAAGAGCCCCAGAGGGCCGCTGGCCCAACCTGCCACGGCTGCACCTAACGGTGACGCCAAAGTCAAAAGCGTGGACAAAAGCCCGGCTACCCGCCCGCGGAGTTCTGGCGTGGTGGCCACCATTATGCGGGTACTCAGGACCGCGTTGACAACGCCAATGCCCACCCCGACCACGAAAAGACATCCCAAGTTAAATATGAAGTGAGGGAAGACGGCCATGGCCGCGATTCCTCCACCGGCTACTGTGAGCCCCGCAATGACCGTGCGCCTAAAACCTGCCCACTTTCCAAGAGTGTTGCCGAATGCGCTGCCGCCTACCATGCCCACCAAGATGGCCACACCGAATATCCCGTAGGCCACCGCGCCTAGGTGGAGAACTTGACGGACCCAAGCAACGTCCATGACATTGAGTGGCATGGCCACAAAATTCAGCAGGATGGTCACGGGAATCAGGTGCCGGAGAAAGACGCTGTCTCGGACCACGATGAGCCCCTGCCGCAAATCGCTCCTGATCGACGAAGGTTTCGTCGTTCGTCGAGGAGATGGTGCCTTGGGGCGGGTAAGCGCCAGACTGACTGAGGATACGGCAAAGCTAATGCCGTTAAGGAAAAAGAGCAGGACGGGGCCTCCGATTGCCAGCAAGAATCCCCCGAGCCCTAGTCCACCCAATTGGGCTAGCGCTCCACTACTTTGGTTAACGCCGTTGGCATCGCCGTAATCTTCCGGGCCCGTGACTTCCGGAAGATAAGCGGCCTCTGCTGCGGAAAAGAGGGTCCCGAGGAGATTCAGCGCGAAGAGTGCCCCGACCACTAAAAACACATTCAGAACATGTTCGATGGCCGCCGCCACGACTAGAAGGCTCAAAAGCGTCCGAAGAGCATCTGTCGTCACCAGGGTTCTGCGATGGTCCCAACGGTCGGCGAAGACCCCCGCGATAATGCCCACCAGTCCAGCCAGACCGATTCCGCCCAACGCATAACCCAAGTCGGAACGGCTATGGGTGACGCTGAGGATGTACCATGAAACTGCCATCAGTGCCAGTGTGTTCCCGACTTGGGACACCCACTGCCCCGAAAGCAGGATCGTAAAATGACGGTTTCGCCAGAGACTTCGTTTCATGCAGACACTAGCCCCCTAGAGGTGCGATTATGGTGCAAACGCTAGCCCCTGATCACGTGTTGCGACAGTTATTTACCAGAGCATGATGTCGTTACAGAGGAATTCTATTTATCCACAAAAATGTTACCATAATGGACACTCCACGTCATTATTGCTAGAAAACGAGATGTTGGGTTATATGCCTCGAAATGGATGTGGACAGCCGGAGAATTCTCCGAGTTGTCCATGGCTGGCTATTTAGGCTTAGGGCGTAAAAGAGCTCGAAATGGATTTCCAAAGTCTAGGTCACGCATAAACAAAAAACAACCCCTTGGTGGGGGTTAAAACATCATCAATGGTGCCGGGAACCGGACTCGAACCGGTACGACCTCTCGGCCGGAGGATTTTAAGTCCTCTGCGTCTGCCTATTCCGCCATCCCGGCATGTTTATCAAAGTTAGCTGATCAGCCCCGACCTCCACGCTTGGACTCTGTGTTGCGCTTCAAATCTTGTAACCGATCTTCACTGTCTCGCATAAAGCGCTGCATCTTATCTTCAAATGACGTGGGTGAAGTACTCCCGCTTCGTCGATCCCGGTCACGATCACGATGGCTGTCCCTCGATGATGGGGGTTTGGGTTGCGCTTGCCGTATAGAAAGCGCTACTTTACCCTTATCATCCATTGACAACACTTTTACCTTGACATGATCGCTCTCTTTCAGAAATTCTTTGATGTCCTTTACATAGGCATCGGCAACTTCAGAAATGTGAACGAGTCCCGTCTTTCCATTTGGTAGTACGATAAACGCACCAAAGTGCGCAATCCCACTGACGGTTCCTTCTAAGATTTGCCCTACTTCTACTTCAGACGACATATAAGAAACTGAGTCCTCCCATGATTTCGGATTGCTGATAATGCCATTATATGACCGCCGTGAAAGGGCTGTCAATGGAAGCTTCTCAGAAAGGCAAAATTTCCCAACAAATTAGGGTGATGTGGGCACAGGACTGGGAATTGGCGCAGTGCCCTGAATCATCTTACTTAAAGTTTTTGGGTTGCGCAACGCCCGCATGTCCGCCTTCAATTGATTCTGCTCACCCTGGACCACCGCAATCCGGTGATTCCAGCGCTGTTGGTCATGCCACAGCACCACCATGTGCGTCAGGGAAATTCCCATCCATATGGCCGAATAGAGTGCGATGCTGATCATGGCTAGACGCGCCCATTTTATTCTAACCCGCTTCCGGTGAATCATGCGTCGTCTTCCCCTTCGTCAGGATCCGCGAGCACCCCAAGCGGATCGCCGGTGATCACCAAGACCACTTGGTAGCCCTTCGTCTTGGCCCGATTATATAACGTTGCAACTGTTGCCGAAGATAACCCGAGACGTTTCGCCACGGTCTCGTTATTGACTCCGGTTTCTTTCAATGCGACGACTTGTCGCTCTCGAAACGAGAGTTTCTCGAACCCACGAATTTCAATTTGCATGCATCACCAGTTATCCACAAGATGTGTACAAGATGTGTACAAGTTAACTACAAAACAACTACATGGTTTTTACATTATAAGAGATGTCGAACAGGTTGGCTACTCTTTAGAGGGTGGATTTTTTCGATTCAACCAACGCCGTCGCAATTGAGATCTAATGGGCCTGGCTAGCTGCCTAACAGGCCGCATCACATAATTGACCGCGCGTACTTGGACGTGTATGGCAAAAGACAAGACACCAAAGACCAAGGGCGCGGCTAGCCACGCCCATAATCCATACCCCAACAACACTCCGGCGATACTCCAAATCTTTAGCACGCCCCAGTCCGACCAAAAGAGCATCAGCAAATAAAAAATGGCCACCCCAACAAAAAAGAGCCAGTCCAGAACCTCTCGCATACCGAGCCACATATGCCATTGACTCCTACAGGCACCCAAGGCGGTCGCCAACAACCCGATACCCATACCTGTGAGAATCCATATCGCCAGCAATTCTAAGGGGCTGAAGGCCATATCGATGTTGCCTCCTTAGCGCCACAATTTTTTCCATGGGGTATCCGTAGGCCTGCCGACTTTTTTTCGGCTATAGATAAGGGCATCGATGTCTCCTTCGGCAGTAAAATATCCCGCTTCCAGATCTAGCTGATGAATCGCCAAACTGCGGCCCCGAATCGTAAGGAGCCCCAGTTCGGTCGCCAACACGACCGTGTTATCGTCGAAGTTATCCACGTGACGCACCCCTTCGATAACCACGGCTCGCCGCCCACTCACGGTCACCACATGTTCTTTGGATCGTTTATTATCCCGGTTGTCCAACGCCATGCGATCCGCTCCTTTGCATCTCACCACGAGCCTACGCAATGCTATGCCAAGGACCCTTCCGTTTAGACCTCCCGATATAGTGTCGCGGCATCTTTAGCCGGAAGGTTTTCGCGTATATCTTGGATTTCAACCGATATCGTGCGAGACCCAAACCCAATGGTCAGGTGGTCTCCCACTTGGACCTCGTACCCGGGCTTCACCACCTTCCCGTTGACTTGAACTTTTCCGGCCTCACAGACTTCTTTGGCTACAGTACGACGCTTAATGATGCGACTGACCTTCAGAAACTTGTCGATTCGCACGTGATTCCTCCATTTCCGTAGGTGTATGAGAGATTGCCTTTCTACACATTACCATCCCCCTTACACGCCGGGCTGCCAATGTTCGGTGGTGAGGCTATAGAGATTATGATGCTCCCACACTCCATTAATGTTTAGATAGTATTCGGAGAATCCGTCATAACGAAAACCCACTTTTTCCAACACCCGACTAGACCCTCTATTCCTCGGCATCACAGCGGCCTGAATCCGATGCAACGCGGCCTCCTCGAAGGCAAAATGTACCGTCTGTCGCAGGGCTTCGGTCATGAGGCCCAGCCCGTTGAATGATGCGTCGAGGAAATATCCGATGGTACAACTCTGCCAGGCGCCACGCACCACATTGGAGAGGCTAACGCGCCCAATCAATTGGTTGGGAGTAGACAGAAAAATACCTAGAACATATTGAGACCGGTTATCCCAATTTTTTTGCACTTGGTCCATGAGCTCTTGCTGTCCCGCCAACGTATAATGTGCGTCGGGTGCAATGGGTTCAAAAAGCTGGAAAAACTCTCGATTGCGCACCCGCAATTCCAGCATCGACCGAGTGTCAGTAAATTTGAGTCGGCGAATATAAATTCGCCTATCGTCTCCTCCCATGACATCCCCCTCGGCACATGTGCCTGTCTATCCAAAATGTTAAGTGCCAGATCAACCCCGCATGGGGAACCCATTTAGCGCAAGAAAAAGACCAGGCCACTTTGAGGCCTGGTCTAGACGCCGACAGTGACTATTTGGCGACCGAGTCCTTTAATGCCTTACCTGCCTTGAAAGCAGGCACCTTACTACCAGAAATCTCAAGCGTGGCTCCAGTGCGGGGGTTTCGGCCCACGCGTGCTGCCCGCTGCCTTACTTCAAAGGTCCCAAAGCCCACGAGCGAAACTCGGTCGCCCTGGGTCAATGCCGTTTCGATGGACTCAACAACCGCGTTCACAGCCTTTTCGGCATCCTTCTTTGTCATACCGGCACGCTCCGCTACTTCGGTTACTAATTCCGCCTTATTCAACAATATCCCTCCTGCTAATGTTGTTGCTTACCAAAACTACGCTTCGTTCCCACTATTCGCCAACAACACGCGAAATCCTTTTTTTATCAAGAATTTCCCCGCTCAGACATACCCTCCGGAGGACTTTGGCTAACCAGCCGCCTCCATAATGCCCATTCAACATCCAAGTGGTGCTGTCGGCCGAGGTCCGCGATCGCCCAGGCGGCATCTGCTAGGATTTCTTCTAGTGTTCCCGATGCATTGGCAATATATACCTGCATAAAATCTCGAACCGCTTGAAACGCCAGACTTCCTGGCCCTACCCCACGTTTGCTTTCCCGTTTGGCCATCACCAAACTGGGATACATCCATTCGGCTCGGGCTTCGTCGTGCACTTCCTGATCCTTGATTCGGTCCCACTGTTCGGCAACATCTGAGGCATGCTCCACCATCTCATCGCCGAACACATGCGGGTGCCGGCGTATTAATTTATCAACCTCGCGCCCGACCAGCCGAGAGAGGTTGGTGTCTTGGAGCAATGCACTTTGGAAGATAATTTGGAGCAGAACGTCGCCCAATTCACCTTGAAAGGCCTCCGTATCATGGGCTACCAATGCTTCTGCCGCCTCATAGCTCTCGTCGAGCAGGTAGGGAAGTAAAGATTGGGAGGTTTGCTGACGATCCCAGGGACACCCTCCTTCGCCGAGAAGGCGTTGGACCACATGAACCAAAGGGCCTACCTGCATTGGTGCTCCTGGTAATGCTAAGCAATCGTCCGACTGCAGAACCAAAACCTTGACCTCTTCCCACCTGAGAGATTGAGATTCTGAATGACCTTGCGGCCACCATCGGGTCGGAGAATCCACTGGGAACAAGGACCCGAAGACTTTCCAAATCTCTGTTCCGAGTTGAGGACCTTTGATCACAAATCCTCCAGATCCTTCCTCCGAATCCCATATCCATTGCCCCATAAGGCTTTTCACCCCCGACTGCTTGCAGTATACCGAAAGCAGTCCCTTATGGCAAAAGTTTCAACGTTCATTCCAAAGCCGTTGAATGCCATGCAACTCCCCGACACCTAGCATGAGAATCCCATAAATCGCAGCGCCCAAAACGATAGATCCCGTAACCATCGCGGCCAGAGGCCATGGGATTCCCAGGTGGATCCAGGTTTGTACTCCCATCACCATTAAGATGGTCCCTGCCGTCGGCCAAAGCGCTCCGGTAAGAAACCCTCCGGCATCCGGCACAATCTTTGCCCAGTCCCGCCAATTCAAATACGCCGTTAGTGTCCCCGCTACCACGGTCCCGATCGCCGCACCCCGGATGCCTAACGAGGGGAGCGGCGTGAGCCACCACGTTAACAGAAACTTTAGGAGTGCGCCAGCGACCAGGTTTTTCACGGGAATCCAACCGTGTCCGGCGGCCTGCAAGGCAGACCCAAGCACCTGTTGCACCGCAAGCAAGGTCGCCCCCAATGCCAATACTTCAAGGGCCCCACTGGCACCGGATTCACCATACAGAAGATGCGTCAGCGGGCGGGCTAATACGATAAGTCCCCCAGCCATGGGAAGTCCCAACAGCCATACCAAGTGCATGGCCACCGCGACGCGATGCCTCGCCTCGTCGCGTCGCCCGCTGGCAACCGAACGCGCAACGGATGGCACTAGAGAGACCGCTAAGGCAGCCCCCACGACCATAGTTAAGTTCACTAACGGCATGGCCTCGCCGCTTAATCGACCAAATAGGGCCGTGGCCTCAACCAAGGGCATGCCAGCACGTGTCAGTCGAAGCGGGACAAACATGGAATCTGCCAACAGCATCAACGGAAAGAGAAGCCCGGATAGAGACATAGGAAGAGCCACCATGAATAGCCGGCCGAGATCTCTGAAAGGCACGGGCCGTCTTACGCGAAACCGCGGCCCGTGGTGCACCCTACGCCATATCAGGTAACCAACCCCTACCGCGGCCCCAATCGGTGCCCCCAGTGTAGCTCCCGCTGCCGCACGTTCAATGCCTTTAGGCAAAAGCAATAGCGCGATGGGAAACATCACAGATACCCGAACCACCTGTTCCAAAATCTGACTAGCGGCGGTAGGAGCCATTTCCTGACGTCCTTGAAAGTACCCCCGAAAACTGGCCTCCAGTGACACAAATCCCATGGCTGGCGCTAATGCCCGAATAGGTAACGTAGCCGCAGGTTCAGAAAAGAGTCCCCGAGCGATCCAGGGTGCACACAACTCCATGAGGAGAGCGAGTAGCATCCCCACCGAACCCATGCATACTTGAGCCCAGGAACCTAAAGCCTCAGCCCCCGCCTCATCTCCACGGCTGAGTTTTTCGGCCGTTTGTTTGGACAATGCGGTCGGTATTCCGTTGACCGACACGGCCAAAAGCACGGCGTAAAGGGGATAGGCCATCTGGAACAAGCCGACCCCATAATCCCCCAAAACTCGGGGTAAAAAAATGCGGTAGACCGCCCCTATCAGCTTCGAGATAAACGATCCAATCGATAGCCAGAAAGCCCCTTGCCACACTGTGCCGCGGCGATTTTTTTCCATTCGGCGTCTCCTTATGTTGCGGGAGTCTCATTTAGCAACATATGGAGCCTGGCCACCGAAAAGACCTGGACTAAGAGTGAAGCCGTCCCATAGCCACATCCACAGCTTCCAGCGTTCTTTCGATGTCTCGCGATTGATGCGCGGCGGAAACGAACCAAGCCTCGAAACGACTCGGTGCCAAGTAGACCCCCTGGCTCAACATGGCCTGATGAAACAGTCCAAACCGTTCTTTGGATGCGGCACTTGCGGTATCATAGTCCCAGACTGGCTGGGGCCCAAAAAACACGGTGAATGCGCCCCCCATGCGGTTGATGGTAATGGGAATCGAATGGCGCTGCGCTGAATCCCTGATACCCGATTCCAAACGCTCGGCCAGCGCGGCCATCTGTGGATACGGATCTTCTTGGCGTAGCACCTCAAGAGTCCTAAGTCCCGCCGCACAAGATAAAGGATTGCCCGCCAGGGTTCCCGCTTGGAACATGCCTCCAAGCGGCGATACATATTGCATGATATCGCGTCGGCCCCCATATGCGCCTTGCGGCAAACCGCCTCCGATAATTTTTCCTAGTGCATAGAGATCCGGAACAACGCCCAGCAACGAGGCCACCGAACCATAATGGAACCGAAACCCGGTAATTACCTCATCAAAGATCACCAAAGCTCCGACTCGATGGGCCAACTCCAAGAGCGTTTTCAGGTATCCCGGCCGTGGCATCACAATCCCCATATTGCCTACTACAGGTTCCACTAACACGCATGCCACCCGATCGCCCAATTGATTCAATATGGCTTTTAGGCGCTCAACGTCATTGAAAGGAAGACTGATCACATCCCCCGTGACACCTTGTGGTACCCCCAGGCTATCGGCAGTCCCTACCGTAGCCGCACCGGAACCCGCCTTCACCAACACGCCATCACTATGTCCGTGATAGGTACCCTCGAACTTAATCACTAGATTGCGGCCAGTAAAAGCCCGCGCTAAACGAATCGTGGACATCACTGCTTCCGTGCCTGTGGTGGTTAACCGGACCATATCCAATCCTTCGATGGCGTCTACCAACATTTCCGCTAAACGAATTTCATTCGGGTGCGGGGTTCCCAGCAAGGTACCCTCGAGGGCCGCCTGCTGAATGGCTTCTGTAACCTCAGGATGGGCATGTCCCAAAATAACAGG
>JAJYPK010000229.1 GCA_021795465.1 Bacillota bacterium | reverse complement strand
ATCTGACCAGTTCCGTTAATGGAACGAGGTATCCATACTGAGCCGTGGGCATATAGATGGTAAACGGTTTCCCTTGATAGTAAAGCTTGCCCCCAGGACCTTGGGTAATTCCTGCGGCTTTTAAAAGCTTAATGGCTTTGGCAGGATCATACGGATATTGCTTGACCTTTGAATCGTAAAACGCCTTTTGAATCGGACCAATTGGTCCGTTGGCGACTTGACCATACCCCTTAAGTAGTCCTTGAATGATCGCGGGCCGATTAATCGCATACTCCAGGGCTTGGCGCACCAACACATTGTTAAATGGAGCCTTGCGCCCATTTAGTGTGATGTTGTAGTAGTTTTGTTCAGGGACGCGGTTTACGGTCAAGGAGGAATCAGATTTTAGTCGGGACACTAATTGCGGCTGATCCACCTCGGCATAGTTAAGATCCCCACTTAAGAGGTCACTGACGACGGTCGTCGCTTTCGGGATGATTTGGAACACAATGGTCTTAATCGATGGTTTCTTGCCAAAATAATGGGGATTACGGACCAAGGTAATCGACTGCCCAGGGGACACCGATTTCACTTCATAAGGTCCGGTCCCAATCGGATGTTGCGTATTGAAAGTCGCATCGTTCCAGAGGTTGCTCGTTGATCCACTCAAGACCTTTTCCGGAAGGATTGGGGCGAAGAATGCTAAATACGCCGGCAAGGACGACCACGGTGTCTTGAGATGAAAAACCACCTGATAGGGTCCGTTGGCCGTCACCGATTGCACATCCGCATAATTCGAAGACCCGTTAGCACCCAGTTTGGGGTTCAAGACCACCTGATTAAACGTATAGAGAACATCCTTGGACGTGAACGGTTGCCCGTTTTGCCATACCACCCCTTTGCGGAGGTTAAATGTCCACTGTAGCCCATTAGTCGATGCCTTCCACGAACTGGCCAGATCAGGGGCCGGTAATCCCTGGAGGTTGTCCTTGGTTAATCCAGAAAAGATCAATGGGTCAATATTATCCGACGGAACGTACGCACTAGGATTCCACAAGTTAAAGGTGGGATTCCCGTTAATCTCCATGGTAATGCTAGAGGATGCGGAACTTGTTGTGGTCTTCCCGTTCGGCGCTCCACAAGCGGCCATTAGGCCTCCTAGTAACACGGTTACCCCGACGAGAGCCAACGATCGTTTACGACTCATGTTATAACCTCCCTCGATAGTAGGGCTAGGAGTCCTAAATTGTCCCCTAGCGTAATGTCACACCCAGACTTGTTCCAAGACACGTAGAATATTGGTCCCCAAGACCTTACGAATGTCCTCGTCTCGGTACCCTTTGGTCACTAGCCAGCGCGTAATGTTAAAAAAGTTTTCCGATGGGTTCTCCATTCCATCGACATACGCGACTTCTTCAAACGATGGCCCTTGATGGGCTGATTCAATGGAAAGTTGTTTGGCGAAAGCGTGATGCAGTCCGACGTGGTCCCCGAAGAGGGTGTCAGGACCAAATGCCACATGGTCGAGTCCTACCAAATTGGCAATATACTCAAAATGCTCCATGTAGCTTTCAATGGAATGCTGTTTGTGGCGTGCGGTCAGCGTAGTATGCGGCGCCGCTTCCACGCCAAAGACCCCGCCTTTTTCCGCGCACGCCCGAATCACGTCATCCGGTTTCATCCGGGGTGTATTCCAGAGCGCCCGGGCGCCGGCATGGGTGATAAAGATCGGCTGATCACTACACTCGATGGCATCCAATGCCGTCTGATCCCCGGTATGCGACACATCGATCGCGATGCCCAATTGGTTCATGCGTCGCACCGCTTGACGCCCCAATTTCGTCAAGCCCCCATCCCGCGTTTCTTTTAATCCTGCCCCCAACGCATTGGCTTCGCTATACACCAGTCCCATGCAGCGGACGCCAAACCCATAAAGAATATCCAAGCGGTCCAGTTCGTTTTCGATCGGTGTCGCTGCTTCCAACGTCAACACAATGCCGATACGACCCGTATCCATAGCCCGGTGGATATCCTTCACCCCGTGCACCACCATGGCAAAGTCCTGATGAGCAAAGTCGCTCAGACGCATCCCCATGTCGTAAATAATGTCGTCCCATTTCCAGCCGGCCTTGGATGTAATCAAGGCGGTGCCGTCGTTCATGTTGTCGAACACCACATCGGTGCGTGACACGCTCAACCCTTCGTATCCCGTAAAATCACGCCCTTGGCGCCGGTAGCGGAAGATTTCTGCCGGATCTTCCGGGACTAGACTCGGATGGTCATGCAACGAAATAACCAGGTTGTCGTCCAATAGGCGTTGAACACGCGTTTCCTGTTCCTCCGTCACCACCACCCTAGTGCTCGGTACGCGATGGACTTCCGGAGGGAATCGAAACACTTCGTAATCGATTCCCTCGCGGAGATATTGATAAGACTTGTATCCGTTATAGATCTTTAATTTCATCAGCTCAGATCCTCCTTTGATTTCTCCAAGGGAACCGTGTCTTGATAACCGCCAAACCAACCGAGTTCGGCAGAAATCTTATCTGCCGTCTCCCGGATAACGGCCCCCCACTCGTGCATTTGATCTTCGGTTACGCGAATAACTGGTCCACCCACGCTGATACCTCCGATGGGAATCCCCGCACGATTGAAGATGGGTGCGCCCACACCACGGGCGCCAGGTTCAAAGTCCTGGTCACTGACCGAATAACCACGCTCCACTGTCTGTGCCAACTCCGTCCTGAGGGTGGTGGCATCGCGCACGGTGTGCTCGGTATAGGATGGCAAGAATTCTGTCATAGACAGAATCACTTCCCGTTCCTCATCTTCGCTAAACGCCAAAATCGCTTTGGGTACTGCGCCTGCGTGCAAGAGTGCCACCTGGCCCACTTTGGTTACCAAACGGATACTATGGTGACTCGGATAGGTGGCCAGGACAATCGTCTCTTTTTGGTTCAATCGGACGATTAAATTCACGGTTTCGTCCGTACGATTTTGCAGTTCACGCAAGTATGGTTCCGCCACCGACAAAAGCGGATCGTGCCGCAACGCCGGAAGTAGCGTCAATAACAACGGAGTAAGCACATAGCCGCCGTCACGTTCTGCAATGAGGCCATACTCCTCTAGAGTTTTGACACAACGGAACGCTTGATTCCGAGATTGTTCGGTGCGTTGACCAATCTCCTCGACTGACAAGGGCACCGCTGTATTAAAGGCGAATAACGTGTCGAGTGTTTTGATCGCGGACACAATGGTATACCGACTCACAAATCCGCTCCTTTCGAGTTGACATTGTCAACACATGTTGTTATTATCAACTCTGTGAGTATATTTCTAGGTAGGGATCGTTTATTCCTGCATAATTCTAAAAATATTTTTACAACCAGTATGTTTCGTGTCCTTTCGCAGTAAGTGAAGACACTCCCTCCACGGATTCCGAGAATTGTAGACACCAGAACTGACGCGCCTGGTTTTGGAAAACCATGAATGCTCGTGGTTGCCACCGGGGAGAGAGGAGAAGATCGCTGACGCACTATCAAGCAACGCCACCTCATGGTTTTTTGGCTAATTCCTTGAGTCATGGATTGAACCCATTATGCAGCCATCGTGGCGTCCGGATTGGGAAGGGGACGTTGCACACGCCGGATTCTCCCATGGTCATTCGCGCTTTGGTGTAGGCAGTGGGTGTTTGCCGTACGCCAAACGCGAATCCCAAGCCCATAGGGCTGATTCCGGGTCACTCCGTGGGCCATAGAGCTATCGACTGTGGTGACAGGCAGGTTAGTTGAAGTGATGGCCATGAGTATTAGCACCCTCCAGAGCCCGCGAGCGGCGGGAGATTAGGCGGCACCCCTCACGGAGCGCCGCCACCTGGTCCAAGCATTCCCCTTGTTTATCTAACGTCACCCAGTGTCGTCAATTCAAGGCGGCTGCCAAGACAAAATTCGCTGAAGGAGCAGACGGGTGGGTGGTAGCCTATGCCATGGCTCGAAATGCCACCATTGTGTCGTTAGAGA
>JAJYPK010000066.1 GCA_021795465.1 Bacillota bacterium | reverse complement strand
CCGACGGTGACGAGCCAGCGCCCATCCGAGGACACGTCCAGATCGTTGACGATCGCCGTGTGCCCGCCGAAATGCCGGGCACGGCGTCCTGACCAATCCCACGCAAGCACCTCCCCTGCGGCTGAGCAACTCACCCCCTCATGGTAGTCCGCTAATAGCCGGAGTGCTTTGATGGCTCCGTCATGGAGGGCATATGCTCCGATAACGGCATGCGCATCCGGAGCCCAGTGCACGAGCGTGCCGCTATAGGTACCAATCCATGCCTCTTCACCATGGGGCGTAAAGCGAATGGTGTTAATCGGGCCGAGGCCCAGGGCGTAGGATGTTTCAAAACGAAGCCCCGTCACGGATACGCCTAATTGGTGTAGAACGTGGTTATGAGCTCCGACGAGAATGCGAGCGTGATGAGGATCGTAGGCCACCGCGTTCATCAGAACACGTCCACTGGGCGGTTCCATCGTGAGCCAGCTAGCGGGGTCCATGTCAATGTGTCCCGCGCGAACTCGCCCATCGTCACTTACGAGGGCAATCGTGCCATCGTCGGCCGCGGCGGCTTCGTTCCAACAGATGTGATCCGGCCCGGCAGGCTGTGCACCGAGTTCCACGATCTCCGCCCCACTTTGGGCATCCCATTGAACGACGGTGCCATCAAACGTACCGGCAACCACTCCAGAGCCATCGGAAGTCCAATTCAGCGATCGTTCCCAACACGCCGAATGCGGATCAAGGACAACCCGGGGAGCCTGGCTATCCATGTTCCAAATGATCACGCGTTGGTCATAGCCCGCCGATAGAAGGCGCCCGTCCGAATTGACGGCGACGCGTTTGATCCCAGACTGATGGGCCGACCAGGATGCCAACGACGCGCCCGTATTGAGACTAAATATCCGAATATAACCATCATCACACCCTAACACAATGCGGTTGCGAGGGACATCCAGCGCGCAGGTATCCGTCTCCGCTTCAAAGGGTCCCCATTGCGTGAGAAGTGTGCCGGTATTGCGATCCCAAACGCGCAACGTCCGATCATCACCGGTCGAGTAGATGTGTTGGTTATCAGCCGCGACCGCTAATACGTCGCGGTCGTGCCCTAAGAGGATCCGTTCGATACGACCAGACGGCCAGTGCCACATCAACAGGCGCCGATCGCGCGAGGCCGACACGGCCCATTCTGAGTCAATAAAGACGAAGTCTTCCACGTCATCGCTATGCCCCCGCAAGGTCTGGACCAATCGACGCTCGGGGATATTCCAAATCTTGATCGTGTAATCCGAGGAACAAGACCCAGCCCATGTCCCGGTCGGGTCCGTGACCACGCGGTTGACCAAGTGATCGTGATATCCCAGCAATTCTATCTCGTTGGGGGAAAACAGCCCAACGGCCCCATCATATCCCGCCGTCACAATGAGAGAACTATGGGGGACCGGCATCGCAGTTGTGACGGGTCCGCGATGAATGCGGGCGCTCTCATGTAAGAGTTCCATGGTACATCCTCCTCCAATCTTTCAGTCGGTCATGTCCTCAGCAATCCGAAACCCAATGGCGTAGAGCGGATGATCCAGGTAACCATGACGACGTTTGCACCGCCCCAAATCCCGAAAGCGGGTAAAGCTCCCCCCGCGGGTTATGGGATAAGGTCCCGATGCTGCGAGGTCGTCATCGATCCAACGCCCCCCTGGATACGGGCCATAGTACGTGTCGACGAGCTCCTCCACATTGCCGGCCAAATCCAGATGCCCAAAGGGTCCTGCGCCCTTGGGAAACATGCCGACGGGCGTGGTCATCCAGCAATGGGATTCCACCGTATTGGCGCAGTCGTCCGTCCACGTGCTCCCCCACGGGTACTCCCGATTATCGCCCCCGGAGGCCGCCCATTCCCACTCGGCTTCGGTCGGCAGTCGGAAGGGCCGCCCAGTCTTCTGAGACAACCAGGACACATATTGTTGAGCGGCATGGAGAGGAATCGAATACACCGGATGATTGGCGCGTTCGGGAGGCATTTGTCCAAAGGCCCAACTGGTCGGCAGTGCAGCCTCGGGGCAATCTTGGAGAAAGGCTACGTACTCCAGATTAGTGACCGGATATCGGCCCAACCGAAACGGGGGGATGGACACCGTCCATGTCGGGACCTCTTTTTCAATCCATGGGCGTGCCAAATTTAAGTCGTTGAACCGTGCCAATACGCGATCGACCTCGGAGGCCTCGGTGCCCATACGTAAAAGTCCGCCGGGCACCGGTAACATCTTGGGATTGAGCGGTTGTATTCGTGGATCCCCAGCTAAGGCTAGGACTGTTCCCGCCAGATATCGCAGGGGCGGGGGATATCCCTCGTGGATAAGATGCGACAAAGCGTCGCCCGGCTCGCCTAACAACCCACGGCTATCCGCTAGTGGCAGGTTGTCGTTCAATTGCCCGGACACGTAGGCTGGGGGCAAGCCCATAGCCGTACGTGGGGATACAGAGTTAATCGCATGCGGTTCGGGTAGTCGTATTGGATGACGCGGCATGTTCTCTTCCTCCTGGGTACCGCTTACGCGATGGGTGGGCCTGACCCCGTATCGGGTGCCCCCGTGGTGCTGCTACTTGCCACGGTCACGGCAGACGGTGCCGCCAAATGCCCAAGGGGTCTATGAGTTAAACCAAACGTCAACACCGTCAGCAGTGCGAGGGTCAGCACCACGAGTCGTCCCACGCGACGAATATATTGCATAGCCATTTTCGACTTCCTCCTTGAGAATTTTTGTGTCAATTGCCACTATTGCTTGACAGTTATAAAATTAAGAGGAGGGGGCCGCTGCCGCAAGAGGGCAACCGTATAGTGTGCCAGCGAGGTCAGACCAGCAGAAATACAAAAAATGCATTTCCGCATATCTCGCCGAAAGAAGGGGGTGTCCCAAGTGGAGGAGGAGGTGACACTAGGCGAGGCGATTCGCGCGGCGCGGACAGCTCGCCATAGGAAAATGATTGCCGTGCACCGTTTTGTCTCGGCATCCACCATTAACGCCATTGAACACGATCGTATGTGCCCATCGGTTTCGATCCTTGACGCGATTAGTCAAGGCCTGGAATTGCCCACGGGGGTGTGGGACGAACTCTATTTGGACCGAGCCACGGAGCCTCGCCAGGCATTAGAGGTGGGGAATCGCTTGCTGGCACGGCCGGATCCGCCGTATCGCTGTGTCCGACGGAACTGGCTCAGGTTGCTACGCCAGTCGTCTCGATACCCGCAAGTATCGGCTGAACTGCTGTTCGCCTTGGCCATGATGGACTGGCGACACGGTCATGACCGACGTGCCATCTTTCTCGGCCGTCTCCTCTCCCAACGCGCGCACGAACACCATTGGACTGAAATCGAAATTGAGGCGCGCGCCACCGTGGGTCACTGGTTATTGCTCCGGAATCAATCCCAGGAGGCATTACCGATGCTGGAAGCAGTGATCGCCCTACCCGCTGTTGGGCCGTCTTGGGAACGCTCGGCATATAATGTCGGAGTCGCCCTGTGGAACTTAGGCCGGTACGAGGAAGCCGCTCACCATTGGCAAACCTGGCAGTCAAAAATTTCCCAAGTGGATTTGCGCGCCCACCTTAGTATGGGATTAGGCAACGTGGCATTGGCCCGAGGGCAATATTCGGAAGCTATGGGGTATTTTGAGTCCGCCTACACATTTTATGGAGGCTGCGCCGACCAGACGGACCACGTCATCGCCGCTCTCAACAATTGCCTCTATACCGCCGCGATGATGGAAGACTGGGAAGCAGCCGCGCGATGGCTCCAAGAAGCTCCGCAATGGTACGGAGTGGGTGAGGCTTACCAATGGGGGGAATTGGCCGGCACCCAGGCCGAAATAGCCTGGAAACAAGGGCGCGTGGAGGACAGCCGTCAATATCTTCACCGGGCCTATGATTTGCTGGGCGATCATTGGTGCCGTGGATGGTTTACCTCTCGGATTTTGCATGCCGAGATGGCCCTATCTGTCGACGACGCAGACACTGCGGTTCAACGCTTCGACGAAGTACTGAATGCGCTTTCTGGGCTAGAGGACGATACCCTCCGGGTCGCCCTGGTTATTAAAGCGATCGACATTGCTTCCCGGGCGAAGCCGCGGTCTGTGAAAAAGTTAAATGCCAGCATCCGTCGATTCCGCGCTTTAAATACGAGCTACTTATACTAACAAGTTCAATACGAAGACGCTTAAACGACGTAGATGTCAATGTTCGGATAGTGCCGAATTGCTTGTGGAAATTGTTTGATAGGTCTTTTGCCGTATGCATCTTGAGATCTCCGCATTGGTCGTCCACAGGGAGTGCATCTACTCCCCGGACTGTCCCTATAGTTCCGTATTTTCAATTGATTAGATATGACCAAGGGCCGGAGGGCTCGTACATTAGTTTTCTCCCCCATCAACCGATTTGTAGCGGACATTGTGCATTGAGAAATAACGTTCCATCAACACGAAACGTCCTATCGTTGTTCAAGATAGAAAGCAATTGATCCATCATAAATCCCGGATACCCGAATATTCTTGGGGTCCTGTGGGTAGATGCACCAGTAGGACGTCCATCACGCTACGACGGTGGTGGGTGCGACCCGTCCTAACGCACTTCATATCAGTTTTTGAGGTCATGGCTTGGGATCGTCTTCCTGTCGACCTGTCACAGAGCTTCAAGGGCCTGTGTATACCGCAACGTTCTTGACTTGCGTGTAGTGATAGAGTGCCTCCCAACCCTTTTCGCGGCCATAGCCGCTATGACCATATCCCCCAAATGGCATCTCCACGCCCCCACCTGCACCATAACTATTGATGAAAACTTGACCTGCGTGAACACGTCGAGCCATTCGGTGCGCTTGCCCCACATCCTGTGTCCAGATGGCTGCCACTAAGCCATACTCGGTCGCATTGGCTAAGGTCAGTGCTTCTGCTTCCGAGGAAAACGGGGTGACTGAAGCCACCGGTCCAAAGATTTCCTCATGAAACACCGGACTATCTGGCTCAACGGCATCCAGAATCATGGGCGAAACATAGTATCCCGAGCCAATCGGCGGTGTGATCCCGGCATACGCTCGCGCCCCACGACTTTGGGCGAGTTCAACATAATGTTCCACCCGCGCTTTTTGTTTTGGAGAAATAATTGGACCCAAATCTGGGTCGGAGGTGCCGGGGCCGATCCGCACGGAAGTCAATGCATCGACCAGTCGCTCGACCAACGTTCTCTTAATCGATGCTTCGACTAAAATGCGTGATCCCGCAGAGCATGTCTGGCCCGCATTCTGTAGAAAAGACCGGACGATAATCGGGACCGCTCGCTCTAAATCCGCCGTTGCAAACACCACATGCGGTGACTTTCCTCCCAATTCCAACGTCACCGGGACGATCGTGTCCGCTGCAGATCGAGCCACCTTGCGACCCACTGCTAGGGATCCCGTAAAGGTCAGATGTTGAATTTTCGGGTGGGCGGCTAGGGGCGCCCCCGCCTCATCTCCCAGTCCAGCCACTACATTAACAACCCCCTCCGGAATTCCAACATCCCGTACCATCTGCGCCAGTTCTAATACCGACAAAGACGCTTCCTCGGCCGGTTTCAGGACAACCGTGTTGCCCACCGCCAAAGGCGCCGCAATAGCACGCGCTCCAATTTGGAGTGGGTAGTTCCAGGGGATAATGTTGGCCACCACGCCCAATGGTTCCCGAAGCGTGTAGTCTAAGAAGGTCCCGGGTACAGGGATTGTCGATCCCCCAAACTTATCTGCTGCGCCCGCATAAAACTCGAAATATCGAGCAGCAATCGTCACATCAGCCCGAGCCTGGGTTAACGGTTTGCCAGTGTCGGTAGATTCGAGATACGCTAATCGCTCAAGATTTTCTAAGATCCGTTGACTGACGCGCATAAGAAGCCGGCCCCGCTCCACTGCGTCATAAAAGCCCCACGTCGTAAATGCCACACCAGCAGCATCCACCGCATGATCGATATCGACGGCGGATCCGCGGGGAAGTGATGCCAACACCGCTCCTGTCGAGGGATCGAAAGTATCGAACCATTCCCCGGAAACGGGATCAACCCACCGACCCGCAATGAAATGATGATATCGGTCCATTTAACAGTCCCCCCTGGGTTCATTCGCGGCTCGAATCGCCCGTCGTACGGCCATGGCCACCGCGTGAGCCGCAAGGGCCCCGACGCGCCCCACGTCTTCCACCCTATTCCCCACAGAAACCGCAAACAAGGTGTCGCCATCCCAAGGTGTGTGGACGGGATCAATCGATCGGGCCAACCCATCGTGACCCATTCGGGCCACCCGATTTAAGGCGGCCTTGGTTAGATCTGCATTCGTGACAATCGTCCCGATCGTCGTCGCGCGCCCAGTACCCAAATCCCCTGCGACACCCGCCCAGAGATGGGTCGTGCTCTGGGGGATTCCCTGGACCCTGGGTCCCGCCAAGACGTTGCCCTCCTCGTCAAGTACGCTGCCCACGGCATTGACCACCACTAGAGCGGCCACTAAAAGACCATCATGGGTACGTAAGGTTACGGCACCTTGACCTCCTAACATACTCCAGGCGTCTCCCAAGGTTTTCCCCACCGTGGCACCGGTTCCGGCCCCGTGATTACCCTCCGACACCCTGGTTGATAAGAGTGTCGCCTCCCGCAACGCCGCGCCCCCATCGTCTGTCGTCGGTGCCTCTGATCGTCCTATCGTCATATCAAAAATAGCAGCCGCTACCACAATGGGAATCCGCACCGAACCCACACTGACTCCGCGATCCCGTTGCACCAGCGCATCGACCACACCGTCGGCACACCGAAGTCCGACTGCACTCCCCCCAGTCAAGACGACCGCATCGGGTCCTAGAATGGTGTTTGTGGGATCCAACACGGGCGTCTCGCGTGTGGCGGGTGCGCCTCCCGCCACATCAACGGCACCTCGCGCCCCCTCCGGGAACAACACCACGGTCACGCCGGTGCGTTTGTCCGGGTCGGTAATCTCTCCCACTCCGATATCGGGGATGTCCAAAACCCCACCCAAAACTTCATAGGGACTCGCCTCAGTGCTCACAGATTGCGTCCTCCATCCACGTCCAGTACGGTCCCGGTCATCATCCGCGCTCGATCAGAGACTAAGAACCCGATAGCCTCCGCGATGTCCTCCGCGTCCGCCAGACGTCCCAGGGGGACGGTTTTTCTGAAGGATTCCAAGACGGTGCTGACGTCTTCTTCACGGTTTCCCGCTACCGATTGAAATTGCGGCAACATGGGCGTGTTCGTAGCTACCGGTGAGACAGCACAGGCCCTCACCCCATAGGGCGCCCATTCCAACGCCAACGCTCGAACGAATGCGATCACCGCGCCCTTGGTTGCCGAATACACCTGAATTCCTGGCCTTGGACGCACCCCTGCGGTGGAAGCCGTTGCCACAAACACCCCCGACCGCTGCGATTTAAATGCTGGTGCCACGGCTTGGGCCAGTCCCACGACGCCCCGTATATTGATGCTAAGAAGTTGTTCGATTTGACTGTCACTGACCTCTTCCACAGGCATTGCTCCTTGCGGTATGCCAGCATTGGCACAAGCGATATCGAGCCGTCCGAATTTCTTCAGGGTCTTGTCGACCAGTGCCATATTTTCCTCTTGGTGCCGCACATCGACCCCAACCGCCAGGGCATGAAGACCCGCCGCCCGCATGTCAGACACCACCTTGTCGGCGCCTTCTTCATTAATATCGGCCACCGTCACCGATGCGCCATCCCGAGCGAGTCGCCATGCCGTGGCCGCGCCAATACCGGACGCCGCCCCCGTGATAATGGCAACGCGCATATGGAGTTCACCCATCATTGACCTCCTCTACTTCAACCCCTTCCATGGCCGTCAAAAATCGATAGGCCGCATCCCCGTAAATCACGGCGATGTCGCACAGTTGCCGAAGACTGACCCATTCATCCGCTTGGTGCGGCACATACCGATGACCCGCACCAACGGTGACGATGGGGATCCCCGCCTCCCAAAGCCACGTCCCATCCGTAGCGCCAGGCACGCCGCTTAAGACCGCAGGCACCCCGAGCCGCTCGTGAACCGCAGCGACCACCGATTGCACCACGGCATGGTCTACGGGCGTATCGGTCACGGGCCGATCATCCACCACCACCACCGTGCCATGAAATTCCCCTGGGTCGATGCTCTCCCCCAAGGGGTGCCGTAAGCGACAAACGCGGCCTTCTCGGATGCTTCGATTTGCTTCTTCGAGTACCTCATCCAAATTCTGTTGGATCCGTTGTGTGAGGTCGCGGTGGGATTGCCCTACGACCGTGCGAATATCCAGACTTACCGCCGCGGCTCCGGGAACTACATTAAAGCCGGAAACGCCGGCCAAGGGTGATCGGATCTCGGTAGGCGTCATACTCGGCCAGCCCAACAACGTATCAAAGCCCATGCGCTCCTGTTCTCGAATCTCCTCTTCGGCTATCGCTACCAAAAACCGCGCCAGGACCGGTAGCGGATTACTTCCGGTTAAGGGCATTGCCCCATGGGCCATCTTTCCGTGAATTTCGACCCGGAGCCGGAGAGCTCCCTTTTGCCGAATGCAGACTTGGGCATCTTCCGGTTCGCAACAGATGGCTGCCTTCACATCGGCAGTGCCCCCGGACGCGATGTAATGGCGGATTCCTGTCATCATGCCTTCCTCATCGATTGGGACTAACAGTCGGAGGCATCCCGGAAAATTTCCCTGAGTGGTCCGGACTAACTCACGAATTCCGATATAGGCCGCGACAAGATTCCCCTTGGTGTCCGCCGTTCCACGGCCATATACCCGGTCTCCTTCTCGAGTCAATCGAAAGGGTAAACGGCTCCACTGTGACAGGTCTCCCGCCGTGACCGTGTCTGAGTGGGCTTCAAAGAGCAAGGCTGGACCAGGTCGCTTACCGCGCCACTCAATGAGTAGATTAGGGCGACCGGGCGACACTTCCGACAACTCAAAGGTCAGCGAATCTTCGACACACCAGGCTGATACGGCTTGCGCCACCTTATACTCGGTATGTCCATCTTCCACGACGCTTTCGAGCGCGACCAACTCTGCTAACTTTTGTATCATCTCATCCTCGCCTATAGAGGACGCTAATCGGGTCTGTAGTGACGGCACGTCCGAACCTCCTTATGGGAGAGGCCCGGATGCCGGGCCTCATCATGATGAATTTAGTCGGGTAGGCTAGATATTTTGGAGCGACTGCTGCCGATTTGAACCCGGTTCCAGGCAGCACAAACGGCAATCGTCAAAATGACCGATAAGGTCGCCTCCGCGATCGCCTGGGGAATCACCGCGAGCATCTGGTGAAACGTAAAGTATCCCCGTAAGATGATCGCGGCCACCACAAAGACGGTGTTGGATACGGAACCTACCAGGCCTGCCACGCCATACGCGACAATTTCACTTTTCTTGCGCACCGCAATGTACGCTAGATATGGGGTAATTCCGATGAGTAAGCGTGGCACAATCGACACCAAGGGGTCCTTAAACATCGGGATGGTCGCACCGAGAAACGATGAGAGCCCAAAGATAAATCCTAAGATAACGCCAACCGGCCAGCCTTCTAATACCGCTCCAATATAAACCGGGACCCCCATAATGGTGGCGTTACCCGCCACATTAGGCACCGGAATGTAGCCGAGCCGCGTGACACCGAGGAGAATGGAGATGGCTGCCAGCACCGCTGCCACAACTATTTTCTTCGTCGTTAATTTCATCGGTCTCTTCCTTTCTATGAAAAGATCGTCACACCACGACCAAACCCACACAAATGACCATGGTGAGCACTGCTGACAGCCAGTCGCGGGTGACGAGGTGATATTGCCGATACATCGTGCGCTCTTGATTCGGCACATAACCGCGTGATTCCATCGCGATGACCAAATCTTCCGCACGCCGGAGCGCAATGAGAAATAACGGGAGAATCAGCGGAAGCCGGGCTCGTGCCTGGGCTACGGCATTCCACTTAGATGCCTTGGTCAATCCCCCACCACGTGAGGCCTGGGCTTTCATCAGGCGCTCCATCTCCATCGCAAAGGTCGGCACGAACCGTAGGGCGATGGTCATGATTAGCGCGAGTTCACGCGTGGGAATTTTTAAATACTGCAAAGGTTTGGAGAGTCTCTCCATTGCACGCGTCACGTCATTCGTTCTTGTGGTCAGAGTAAATACGCTGATAAGCAATATAAAGTCTATTAACCGCACTAACGAGGTGACGGTCAGACGCATCGAATAACTAGTCACATGAAGAAAGCCCAGCTGCCAAATCACGGTTCCTCGCACGGGCGAAAACAACAGTTCTAACACCAACAGGGCGATAATGAACCACACGGCTGGCCGGAGACCCGACAGACTATACCCCATCGGTATCCCGGAGATCGAGACCAGTGCCAAGACCCACACCAAAGCGAGCAGGTTGGATGCGTAACTCGTCAAAAAGGCAATGGTGAGAATGAGGACCATAGCATTGAAGAGTTTCACGGCCGGGTCTAATCGGTGAATGATGGACCTCCCCGGCAAATATTGCCCAATCGTAATGTAGCGCAGAATCTCAAAATCTTCGATCATTGCACGCCACCGCCCCATCTTTCTGCTAACATCTCCAGATCCTCGCCAAGAGACTCCACCACTTCTTCCGGCGTGCGGCCGTGCACCGCATAACCATCGGCGCGCAACATCTGCTGCAGTCTCAGCAATGGGGGGAGGGTAAATCCGTGACGAGAAATAATTTCTGGATGGTCTATCAAATCCGCAGTCGCATAAGATCCCTGGGTTGTCGCATCTTGGATCATGACCACCCGATCTGCCAGGTTCAATACCTCTTCGAGGTTATGTGTCACAAACACCACCGCGACTCCTTGTTGCTTCAAGTGGTGAAGACGCCTTAACACATCGTGTGCCGACGCGGGATCAAGGCCTGCTGTAGGTTCGTCGAGGACAAGAACCTTAGGTTCCAATGCCAAGACTCCAGCCAATGCCACCCGTCGCTTTTCCCCTCCCGATAACGCAAAAATTGGTCGGTCCTTGAACTGCTCAAAATCTAGCCCCACCATCTCAAGACCGTAGCGTACCCGTCGACGAACTTCGCGCAAGTCTAATTTCATTTGTAACGGACCGTATGAAACGTCGTCACCCACCAATTGCTCAAATAGCTGATCTTCGGCATTTTGAAACAGCATGCCTACCTCCCGCCGCACCTGGGCGATATCTGGGTTCCGATCTCCGAGGTTAACTCCGACCGCAAGAACCCGACCCCTTTGGGGACGGTAAATCCCATTCAAATGTTGCATCACGGTGGATTTTCCACTGCCGGTTGCCCCAACAATTGCCACCGCTTCACCGGCTCTCACGGTAAGATCGGCATGTTTTAAGCCTTGATGCGCCAACGGTGTCCCGGTAAGGTACCAGTGCGAAAGCGCCTCGACTTCGATCAATGGCAATCGCTCCGTGCCCTGGGGTGATTCCCAATTTTTTTCGCCGTTCCTTACTCGGGGTCTGGCGAGTTCCCGAAGACTCATCACAATTTCGCTTGGGTCAACGGCTTCGGGAGGCATCGCCGGAACTCGTTCATGCAGGATGCCTGCAACTTGAGAGATGAGGGGCACGTCCAAATTAAACTCACGAAGACGGCGATTGTGCCGGAAAATTTCGCGGGGGTGTCCCGTCATCACCACGCGGCCCTGGTCTAAGACCACCACACGATCGGCTTCGAGCACCTCTTCCATATGGTGCGTGACCATAATGATGGTGGTGCCATCGTCATAGAGACGCCGCACCAAGCGTAAGATATCTTCTCGACCCTTGGCGTCCAGCATGCTCGTCGCCTCGTCCAACACTACTATGGGCTGTTCCATGGCTAAGGCGCCAGCAATAGCCAGACGCTGTTTTTGGCCGCCGGATAACAGATGTGGCGGTCGTGCCCGAAGCGGCAAGAGATCTGTCTCACGAAGAGCTTGTGTCACCCGGTCCTCGATTTCAAGGGGTGGAATATTGAAATTTTCTAAGCCGAACGCCACATCGTCTTCCACGGTTGTCGCCACGATCTGGTTATCCGGGTGCTGAAACACCATGCCTATCCGTTTCTTGACAGCCATGGCTCCGGGTCCGTCCTGGGTGTCAATACCATCGACGATGACGCGCCCCGTCTTTGGCGTCAAAATCCCATTCAGAAGACGCGCGAGAGTAGACTTCCCAGACCCATTGGCTCCCAGCAAAGCTACATAGGCCCCCTTTGGGACCGTCAGCGATACGTTACGGAGTACCGGTGTGCCTTGCACATATTCATATGAGACATTCTCCACAAAAATCATGTCTTCCATCGTGCCCGACTCCTCACGTCATTTCTCTTGCGCTGGAGATTTACTGGATTCCTCACCTTGTACCCGCTTTAAAGATAAGGCAATGTGCTGTAAGACGCTATCGGTAGCCGAGAGTTAAAGCGCGATCATGGTCATGCGAGAGATGGCCTCGGAATGTTGACCGTTCCCATGCCAAAACATATGCCATCCCCTTTCCCAAGACTTGACCCACTTTGCTTCTCATACTATCAGAACATTGTCATACCGGTTGACGGTCCGAAGACTGCTACGACTCTTTTCCGAAACGGATTATCCTGGGACGAGTGGTCCCCTACAAGACCCAAGCAGGTGGAGGTTAATAGGGCGAATTTAGAGGACGGAATACCTGGTGGACGCTATCAATGCCATAGTATCCAGCTAATGGATAGAGACGTTCATCTGTGCTTTAGCTAAGGTGCGTCTCCTAACGGTATTTGGGAAGTGCGCGATGCGGGGCCTCAGGCAATCGCCGCAATAAATGGTACAATGAAAATAGAGAAACCAATGCAACGGGGGCCGATCTGATGCTCAATCGGTATAAGGTGCGCTGATGTCGGTCTTCTGCTTTGTGTCGCATCATAAGACAATGGACCGGATGCTGGCTCTTTGTCGATAACCCCAATGTACACAACGGTCGGGAGATCCCGCAGAGAACCTAAAAGCTTATGTTAAGAGATTTTATTCAGTGATGCCACGAAAGGACAACGCCTGTGATTGACCTTCTCACTGCAACTTGGACGGATATTAACGCCATTGATGATGGCCAAAGGGTACTTGTGATGGTCGTTGGACCCACGGAGCAACACGGGCCCCATTTGCCGTTTGGAACGGACATCTACGCCGCACAAGAAATGCTTCGACGTATACTCCCTGTCATCGAAGACCATCATCACTTGACGGCCATTCAGGCGCCACCTATTTTCTATGTGCCCGCCGTGCTATCCCGCGAGTATCCCGGTTCGGTATCCGTGCGAAAAAACCATTTTCGCTCCTATCTCATCGACATATTGGCCTCCTTCGCGGCCAACGGGATATCCCGTGCTATTTTGGTATCTTCGCATATTGATCCCCCCTTCGTTCGCGCAATTCAATCCGCATGCAACACGGTGAATGAAGACTATGGCGTTCAATACATCAGTGGGTATGAAAGATTTCCGTTAGAAGATGTCGTTAATGGGACTAGCGCTAGCTCGCTCGGATTCCCTCCGGATCTAATCGGAGATGTCCATGCCGGTTTGATGGAAACCGCCAACACCCTTTACATTCGTCCGGATCTCGTCCATATGGACATTCTGGAGGAACTCGTTGCAGAACCACTCGACTTTCAAGCGATACGCCATTTACGATCTCTCCGTAACACCGGCTCGGGCTTGGGATATGTCGGTTTTCCTGCCAGTGCTCGCCCAGAATACGGCAAACACTGGTTTGAACGCTATGGTGAGATGTTTCAGGCGGTCGTTACCCGATATCTTAATGGGGAAGATGTCAGGAATGACCTGGCTATCGACGATCTTTTGCCTGACACCTTGAAAAAATAGACACATTCCCAGCGACCAATGGTGTTCGGTTAGGGGACCGACATTAAATTCTTCGAGTCCGCGTAATGCTTGCCATCGAGACGTAGGGGTATTAGCTCACGTGTAGTCCCTCGAAGCAGGCACGTCGATTCAGGAACCCAATATCTTTAGCGGACAAGTGCCAGTACACAACAGTTGACCTTCACTAAGACGCTTCGATCTGACCATAATCGGCAAGACGGGGGAAAAGCGATGCCATCTGGATCCACGGCCGGGACGATGCCTTTTGAAGCGATACGCGACTTCTGAAGATAGGACGACCGGGGACACCACATGACTTTGTGGGGTGTGGAGTGTCGGCCCATGTTGATGGAATGGATTGGAGCGGTCGGGTCGGCATTGCACCGCCACCTCGAGCCGGGAAGGCCCGCATGCTCCTAAGGTACACTACGACCGCATCAACGTCATTAACATTACTATGGGGCGCTCCGCGTTGCAAGAGGCAATGTCATCCTCGTACATGATGGTGGTAATGCCTAATCATATACTGGGTCAAATTGTTAGCAATTTTCCGTTGAAGATCCGTTTGAACGATTTGGCCCAATGCTCGTGGTAATAATCGATAAACTGGCGAATACGTTCATCGAGGGCTTTGACCGATGCGAAGCCTGCGAATGTGCGGAGCGTCCAACTGGAGGCGGCGATGTGCTACGCGAAATCGGTTTCGGTGCGCGTCGGTTGAAGCAACGGGGCCCATCACGATGTTGCGTGACGCAATCAGGCCCCAGGTTCCATGCCGGATGTATTCAAACGCCTTTCGTTCAACATGCCTCGGGCGTCATCATAGAGCCCCGGGTGTTTGTCTTCACGGGCTGAGGTCCGTTGATAATCACGCCATCCTTGTCGCCGTGGCCGCATAAATCAAGAAGGCTCTCCCTTACAGTCCCTCGGCACATTGCACGTTCTGCCACGGTCTAACTTCCTATGTTAAAATAAATCATAGTCGGCAAAGCAGAATGGGTGACATTCCAATGACATTAGCGGCGAGAAACCACTTGCGCAATCACGTCCTGCAAATCATTCGGTCGCGAAGCCAAGCCACGGTCAAAGCGGTGCATGAAGAAATCTCCGCTTCCCGTCCGATCTCCATCAACACGGTAGCTACCGTGATGAATCGGCTTGTCGCGCAAAATATTCTCGTCCGCCAAGGCGATGTCCGCCATTATGTGTACCGTGTCACCCCGGAAGATGCAGTAGCCAAGGCCCGGGCTCTGCAATCAGTGGAAAATCTGTTCTCCGAATTCGGCGATGCCGGTCTGGTCCATTTTGTCGATGCCATCGACGAGGTCGAACCTGGAGCCATGGAAAAACTCGAAGAAATCGTCCGATCGAGAAGGGAGCGGTCCCATGAATAGTACTCCCGCCTCATGGATCTGGCTGGCGGGTCTTTCGTCGCTGACGGCGTTCCCTGCAGTATTCTTAGGCGTTCTGGACGCAATAGCCTGGCATCACCTAAACTGGGCTCTCATGAAAACCTCCATGCACCCAGCTATGGCCAGTCCGTTTCCCTGGTGGCTTTTGCTCCTGTTGGGTCTGCTCACACTGGCTCTTGGGGGGTATCTTTACCGCGTGATCCGGACGGCGCGACTCCTGCTGCGGGATCAGGCCCGGATGGCAAAATCCCTTGAGCCTTACCTCTGCCCAATGCCCGCGCGTGATGTCCCAGCGGGGCTCGGCCAAATTGGCCGAGTGCGGTTTATGACGCTCGCAGACCGGGCTCCGCATGCCTTTACCTACGGAACCCGACGCCCCGTGGTCGTCGTCGCTCAATCCATGCAACAACTGTTGGACCCTTTCGCGCTGTCCGCGATTATAGCCCATGAACTGTACCACGTGCGGGCTCAGGATTACGCCACCCAGCAGTTATTTCTCCTACTGATCAAGACCCTGCCCTGGTTTGGGTTGACCCGCCTGTACGTACAGTACCTCACGATCCGCGAAATTAAGGCGGACCAGTATGCCACCGCATGGCAAGAGACTCCGGACCACCTCATTCAAGCCATTGTCGCGACAATTCGGGAGCTAAAAAAGCAAAAGCCCGTCCCGTCGCCGGGGGAGCCCGCATGGGCCAGCGGCTGGCAGGCCCGCATCGATGCGCTCGCATCGCCGGAATCCTTTTCCGCCCACCCGAAAATGGGCATGTTAGGGCCTTTCATAGCGCTTCCCACAGCCGGTTCCGCCTTGTTTTTGGCTACCTGCATGATCATTGCCTGCCACTGATGCAGAAAGGCACCGCGCCTTTTGAGGCGATGCCTGCTCCATATTACTTGGAGACCACGTCAGCGTTCATGCCGCCGGCAATTCTGCCCATGCCTTTTGATACCACAATACGTATCGGCAAAGCGCTCATCGCTGCCCCAGCCTTGGCCTGATAGGACACTTGCCCATGGCTGTTGGTGATCATGGTGGTCCCCCCTGTCGAACTCATGGAAGACGAGGACCCCATTGACGACGATCCCCCAGTCTTCGGCGTCACGCTGACACTCGCCCCTGAGACTGGACCGGATGGGCTCATGACCGAGATCAGCAGCGGCTGCGCTGTTCCCGCCGGGACATCCTTGGCGAATGGTTTGACGACCACATAGTCACCCACAGGTGCCGTTGGGCTGGTCGACGGAGTCGTCCACCAGGCATCCATCAGACCTGCCCTCTTCATCGCTGAGGAACTGAATGTGCTGAAAGATCCGACCTTGATTCCGACCATTTCCATCGTCTTCGCTGGCTGACCTACCAGCACGATGGTCGCCTGTCCCATGCTGTTCGTCTTCTTTGAGTAACTTGAGACATAACGGGATGTGTTAGCGGCCCCTGTGGTGTACCATTGGCTGACGCCGGCTCCCAGGGCCACCATCGGTCCGATGTAGACGGTCACTGGCTCGCCCACGGCTGGCTGGCCTCCAGACCCAGTGGCCGTCACCACAAAGGTAGCCTGCTGTCCCGCTTTCACCATTTGCGCTGTCTTATTCGTTTGCAATTCCGCCACCTGCACCGTCTTGCTGGGTGCGGGGGATGTTTTGGCCATCGTTTGGGACGACGAGGTCGCAGGCGTTGCCGACTGGGACATTCCGCAACCAGCCAGCGTCACCGTTAGGCCCGCGGCCATCAAGATGACATTTCTCTGAGACATGCAACAACCCCCTAAGGTTCATTAAACTACTGTTGGTAGTTTACACATCTTTGATGACTAAATGCAAGATTTGTTAAGAACCAGGGGGAAACTCGTTGACAGTGATGACCTCTTTCTGCTCGCAACGGGCCCAGATGATTGGCCTGGAGAACGATGAACACCGATTGCATGGCACCCT
>JAJYPK010000065.1 GCA_021795465.1 Bacillota bacterium | reverse complement strand
CCTTGCCATCCGAACCCTGGATGAAAATGTGCGGCTATACCGAACGGTCCAAGCGCTTCTCCCGAATCTCGACGATCCTCCCTAACGGCGATCACCCCAACGCTCAGAAAACTTCGAGAGTCTTGGACCCATCCTATTAGAGTGTAATTTTCCCACTAGATCCTTCGAAAGGCAGGTCATCACCGTGTCACACTATCCCGAACGTATTGTCTGTCTTGCCGCCGAAATCCCCGGTATTTTACAAGAACTGGGGAGCCTCGACCGAGTGGTCGGGATCTCCGCGTATACCACGTACCCGCAAGAAGCCCTCACCATCCCCAAGGTGAGCGGATTTGAACACGGCAATATCGACCGCATCATGACCGTGACTCCCGACGTCGCGATACTGACCTCGGGAGTCCAACAAAAACTTGCCGTGGCGCTAGGTGAACGCGGCGTCACCGTGATTCATCTCCACCCCCATCGCCTCTGGGACCTCTATCATCATGTTCGCCTATTAGGGGCCTTGGTGGGGGAATCGGAACGTGCCGAGGCGTTAGCCCGGCACTTAGAAGGTGAAGTGGAGTCTCTACGATCCCAAAGCCGCGCCCTTTCCCGACATCCTTCGGTGTATTTCGAAGAATGGATGGACCCCCTCATAACAGGAATTGGGTGGGTCAGTGACCTCATTGAGGTGGCCGGGGGTGTCGATGTGTTTCGCGACCGTTCACTCCAAGGGCGCCAATCCAAGGATCGGGTGGTGACTCCCGAGGAATGGGTCCTGGCAGAGCCCGAAATATTTCTCGCGTCATGGTGCGGTAAGCCCTTTGATCACGAGGCCGTCCTAAACCGCCCAGGATCGGAGGCAGTCCCGGCATTGATCCATAATCGGGTGCACGAAATCGACGGCACCATTTTGGAGTGTGGCATCAAACTCATCGATCGGCTCCACGAAGTCAGCGGGTACATCCGGGAGGTGGTGTCGTGAATTTATCCTTCGAACATCCCCCAACCATGTCTCCTTTGGACGCCGTCGCGATGGACCGGGCTCGTGAACGTTTAGACGATCTGACGAAACCCCGGGGGAGCCTCGGTTCCCTGGAATCCCTCATTGTGCGTCTGGCCGGCATCCAACAACGAGTCATTCCGCAAGTAAAGATGCCCCTGGCGCTCATCTTTGCGGCCGACCATGGGGTCGCCGAGGAAGGGGTCTCCGCCTATGAATCGGATGTGACCGAGCAAATGGCAGTAAATATTGCCATGGGCACGGCCGTATCTAGTGTTATGGCCCGCCAATCCGGAATTCCGGTGATCGTCGTCGACGTGGGCGTCGGTCGAGCGGTCCGTCATCCTGCCGTGCTCGTCAAAAAAACTAGGTTGGGTAGCCGCAATATGACCCAAGGTCCCGCCATGACCGAAGAGGACCTGGACCACGCTCTCAGGACCGGATGGGATCGGGTCGAAAATGCCATTCAAGAAGGCTATGACCTGATACTGCTCGGCGAACTGGGCATTGCCAACACCACCGCTTCGTCCGCCATGGCGAGCCTCTTGTTACATCGCAATCCCCAGCACCTGATCGGGCGCGGCACAGGAATTTCAGACGATCGATGGCAACAAAAAGTTGCCACCGTCGAGCGGGCACTGGCGGTAAACGCCGTCGATGCCACCGATCCCCAAGAGATTTTGCGCCACGTCGGCGGATACGAAATTGCGGCGATGGTAGGGGGCATGTTAGCGGCCGCCCGTCACCGAACGCCCGTGGTATTGGACGGCGTGACCACAGGTGTTGCGGCGTTGGTGGCCAGCCGTATGAGTCCTGGTACGCAGGCCTACCTCATTGCGAGCCACGTGTCACCCGAACCCGCCCATCCTCCGATCCTCGAAGCCCTCGGGTTAAGTCCGCTCCTAACGCTTCAAATGCGCCTCGGCGAGGCGTCGGGTGCCCTCTTGGCATTCCCTCTGATTCAGCAAGCTCTGGCCGTGATGGCCCAAACCGCGACCTTTAAGGATGCCCGGGTCAGTAATCCCCATCGTCACACCGAGCCCATGGCAAGCCCATTCTCCGCATCTTCTCCTGAACCGGTCCAGGATCGCTTTTCCGACAACGAACGCGAGGCGGTATATAAGGTGATCCGGGCGCGCCGCGACATTCGTTCGTTTCTTCCCGATCCCGTGCCTGATACCGTCTTGGCTCGGATCTTGGAAGCTGGCCATCTGGGTCCTTCCGTCGGTTACATGCAACCGTGGAACTTTATCCTTATCCGGGATCTATCTATCCGACAAGCCCTACAACGCCTGGTTGACCAAGAACGGGTCGCTGCCGCCGAACATTATACCGATCTTAAACGAGATTATTATCTAAGGCTCAAGGTAGAGGGCCTGGTCGATGCCCCCCTTACCTTATGTGTGACCAATGATCCGACGCGTGGAGGACCCCATGTGCTCGGTCGCAACACCATCCCGGAGACAGACCTGATGTCGACAGCTTGCGCCATCGAAAATATCTGGCTCGCCGCCAGAGCCGAGGGCGTGGCTGTTGGCTGGGTGAGCATGTACCAAAAGGACGCGATTCGGGAAGTTCTAGGGATTCCATCCCACATTGTTCCGGCCGCACTCTTGACCATCGGGTATACTTCCTACTTTCCCGAAATCCCCGTCTTAGAACGGGTAGGCTGGGGTCAACGTCTGGATCTCCATCGACTCGTCTTCACCGACCGCTGGGGTCGTGAGGCCGAACTCACTTCCTAACGCCCTTATTGAGACGTGGACTGGTTGTTGGCTACGATCCGAGTTTCTTCATAAGCGGGCCGATGGCCCGCTTATGTCGTCGGCTCAGTAATTTCTAGTGGCGACGTGCCGTCAGGTTGCAACGCACTGAATCTGCAGGCTGGTATTGACAAGCACGACGATATTTTTTAGTGTTTTTTCTAGGCATAAATTCAGATGTTTGCAAAAAAAGGAGTGGGGCAGTGAGGCGCGGCTTGCCACCCATTATCCCGTCCGTGTGGAGCATCACGCAAAGAGATCACGCCGTGCTGTCCCCGTGGCCCTTAGTGCATGTGGCTGGGGGCGGCTTAAAGACGATTAAAGAGTTTGTGCAACCGCTAAAAGATGCAGGAAAAACGCTATGGATCCACCCCGATATGATTACTGGACTTGGTAAGGACCGAGAAGGGATAGAGGTCATTCAGGCACTGATTCGGCCGGACGCTGTGGCAACCAGTAATCTCACACTAGCACACCATGTTCGTCAATTACGACTTAAGTTAGTACTGCGCGTGTTCATCCATGACACCCAAAGTCTAGAGTCCAGCCTGGCGGCCATAGATCGCTTTAATCCAGAGGTCCTATGTTGTTTACCCGCAGTAGTGTACCCTCTAATTCGCCAAGAGTTAAACCAACGTGGCATTCCCGTAGTCGCTGCGGGGTTAGTCCGATCCCCATTGACCCGTGACCATCTAATCGAGATGGGAACCAGTGTAGAAATTGGTCAGCCCGCATTGTGGTCCCAATAAAATTCTTTCCCCCTCCTGATCATATTTAGTAGGAATTCATAGATGCGATGGCGAATAATCGTATGGTGGAAGCTCAGAGTAAAAGAGACCCTTCCCCGCAGCTTTGCTGTGGGAAGGGTCTCTTTATTGGTCCGGCGCTTCTATACGAGCATCCTCATTCGTTGATCGGGAAGATGGCACCTTAGAGCTCTTCGCAAAAAATACATGGTTTAGAGGAGGGGACGACGTGACTCTCGCATCACTCATCGATCATTCCATCTTGAAACCTCATGCCACTGAGGACGAAATTAGACAGGGAGCTCAGTTGTGCATGCAGTATCATTTGGGAGCCTACTGTGTGAATTTGTCTAACGTTGCTGTGGCGGTCCAGGCACTTAGCCATTCGGGAATTCCCGTAGCGGCCACCGTAGCCTTCCCCTTTGGTTCGGTAACGACTGGTGCAAAGGCGCATGAGACCGACGATGCATTGCGGCTCGGCGCAGGGGAAATTGATATGGTCGCAAATATCGGGTGGATGTTGGATCACCACTGGAGCCGCGTCACCGAAGACATCAGGGCGGTGGTTAATGCAGCCTCCGGGATGCCGGTTAAGGTCATTATTGAAACCGGCTATCTGTCTCGAGACGATATCCGATTTGCCATTGAAGCCATTGCCAAAGCCGAGGCTCACTTTGTAAAGAATTCGACCGGCTTTGGTCCGAAAGGTGCAGATATCGAAGAAATGTCGTGGATTCGCGAGATTACACCGGCTCATCTCGGGGTCAAGGCAGCCGGTGGCATACGCACACACGCTCATGCCATGGAGTTCATTAAGCACGGGATCAATCGCATTGGAACGAGTGTTGGACCAGCGTTAGTAAAGGAGGGAGACTCATGACCACACATAAACGTTATTGGATCTTCGGTCTGATGTTCATTGCTATCTTTATCAATTACATGGACCGGGTTAACTTTGCGGTATCGATCCCGGCCATTCGTCACCAGTTCAACTTTTCATTGGAACAAATGGGCACCATTGCCTTTGTCTTTACCATTGTGTATGCGTTGTTTAACTTTCCTGGCGGTTATATAGCCGATCGGCTAGGGATCCGACTGGGGATGGTGGCATCACTAGGATGGTGGTCCTTATTCACGATTATGACCGCCTTTTCCGGGTCGTTTATGGGATGGCTGTGGATTCGCGGATTGATGGGCGCTGGTGAAGCCCCGATCTGGGCCATTAATAGCAAATCCTCACGAACCTGGGCCGCTCCCCAAGAGCGTTCGAGAGCCTTCACCATTCCCGGTTCAGGCCAATTCTTAGGCCCGACGATTGGCACTCTGTTGGCGGGATGGATCGTAGTCCAATTTGGTTGGCAATGGTCGTTCATCTCCTTTGGAATCCTGGGTTTCGTGTTCTTGCCGGTGTGGTGGGCCGTAGTCCGCAACACCCCTAAAGAAGATCCGGGCGTTTCGACAACAGAACGCGAAAAGATTGGGATTCCGTCTACAGCATCCCAAAAAGGCGATTGGGGAGCCGCGCTACGCGTGGTATTCAGTCGCACAGGGTTAGGCGTGTTGCTCACTTTCCTGACCTTTGGATATATACTCTTTACGTTTATCACGTGGGTGCCTAGCTACATGTACTACACGTTTCACATCGGTATCATCAAGAGTGCGGCTTGGTCTAGCATCGGGTTTGCCGCTGGCTTTGTAGGATTTCTTCTATCGGGACCCTTTAACGATGCGTTAACGCGCCGCTTTGACCGATTAAAGGCACGACGAATTGGGGCTGGCGTCCCCATGGGCGCCATGATCGTTGCCGTCTCCCTATCGCTGTGGTCGGCTAGTGCTCATTCCGCTATTGGGACGGCATTATTCATCGGTCTGGCTGAATTCTGCATGAACTTGACGGTGGGTTCTTGGGCGGTCAATGCTATTGATATTGCACCGAGCCCCGAATCTTCGGGGCTGGTCTATGGGATCTACAACGGCGTATTAAATGTCATGGGAGCCCTTAATGCCCTCATTTTGACTTGGTTGGCTACGCGCTGGGGCTTTCCTGCGGCTTTTGGTAGTGCGATCTTCTTTATGTTGCTCTTCTTGGTGGGAATCTTGTTTGTTATTGACCGCCCTTCATACACCCGCTTGGTCGCTCAAGGGGCTGCCTCCTCAGAAGTGGCGGCAACCCAGGACTAATGGCGAGTCGGCGTAAGCCCATGCTTACGCCGACTTTTTGGTGCACCCCGCATAGGCCACGTGGTCTGGAGGAGCTGGTACACGGCCAACGATACAGATCGCGTGCTTTCACAAGGTTTTTTATGCGGCAAATCGTGTCGTTGACACCCAGTATCGTTACTGGGTACACTGAAGACAACCGAATTGTAGGTGTATAACAGGGAATGCAGGTGAAAATCCTGAGCGGCACCCGCCACTGTTTACGGGGAGCGGATTGGGCCACAATCTTTGTGGAAGATTGGAAGGCCAATCCAAGGCAATGATCCGAGAGCCAGGAGACCTACCTATAATATTCGGGCGAGCCTGCGGGTTGCCGGCGCCGCCTTCTTTTTATGCGGCCCTTCTCACCTAAGGTTCAAATCAACTTATGATGAGAGAAGGACGAAGATGTTCAAGCATATTCTAGGCATTACCGCCAGTGCGGTAATGGCGTCTACACTCCTAGCGGGTTGCGGGAGTGCTCCGGTCAATACCGCAAATGCTAAGCCGAGCACGGTCATCCACATTACCGATGATCTGCACCACACCATTACGCTAAAGAAACCGGCCACGCGCATCGTAACCTTGGAGCCAAGTAATGCGGAGATTGCATTAGACTTAGGACTCAAATCCCACATCGTGGGCACCGATCAAGCGACTTTCCAGTACACGCCGTCTCCGTGGCACAAAGAATTATCCGGTCTTAAAAATATCGGCCCCTCCTATCCCGGCATCAGCGTGGAAAAAATTGTTGCAGCCAAGCCTAATCTGGTTATCGCCAGCACGGGTATTAAAGGGCTGTCGGCATTGGCCCAATTTCACATCCCGGTATTGGTGTTAAATCCCAATTCCGTCAACGGCGTGTATCATGATATTTTGCTAGTGGGCGAAGCCACCGGCACCACCTCTAAAGCACATCAACTCGTGCAAAAGATGAAAGCCAAGGTGGCTTCCATCGAGTCGAAAGTCGCGACCGTGAAGCATAAACCCACGGTCTTCTATGACTTGGGCGGCCTCTACACCACAGGCCACGGCACTTTTTTGAACTCATTAATCTCGATGGCCGGCGCCGTCAATGTGGCAGCCCCCATGTCAACCCAGCCCTGGCCGCAGGTTAAGGCTGAACAAGTCGTCAAAGCCAATCCCGAAGACATTCTGATCGATCCGGCGGCCGGCGTTAGTGTTAGCCAAGAAGAACACCAAGCCGGGTTTCCCGCGATTACGGCGGTGAAAACCGGTCACGTCTATGTTCTCCCCAATTCCTCATACACCAATGAACCCTCTCCGGCATTAGTAATGGGACTGCAAGAGCTGGTCAAGATTCTGCATCCGCATCTCAACCTCGGTCGATAGGGTGTCCGCAATGCAACGCTCGGCCTTAAACTTTACCGGCGCCTTCTTGTTATTAACGATCACCATGGTCGTAGGCGTCATGCATGGGCCGACACGGATTCCTCTCTCTGTTGTCATCGCACGACTCTTCTCACCCAACTCGAGCATCAATAGCGTCATTATCTGGGATATCCGCTTCCCCGCCGTGCTTGCCGCCACCTTAGTTGGTGGCGGGCTGGCGGTGGCAGGGGCGGTGATGCAAGCCCTATTGAAGAACCCGCTGGCCGATCCGTACATTGTCGGAGCCTCCGCCGGAGCCAGTTTCGGAGCCATCTTAGCAGAAGATCTGTTGCCTTCGATGGGGTTCATGGCGCCCGCTGCCTTCATCGGCGGCCTCGCTGCCGTCATGGTCTCGTATCTTCTTTCCCGAGGACGCGGAATCACCAGCATGCTCACGTTAATTCTCGCCGGTTATGCGGTAGGCGTCATTCTCACGTCTGTCACCACGTTCTTGATGTTGCTAAACCGATCCGACTTGAGTACCATTTTTGCTTGGGAAGTGGGTGGCATCAACGGGGTCACCTGGCGCCAGGTCCTCATCAGTTTTATCTTTATCGTGATCTCGGTGATCATTATTTGGCCGTTTGCCTCCGACATGAATGCCCTACTCTTAGGAGAAGAGCAAGCACATCACTTGGGCGTTGCAGTCCGCCGCGTGCAACTAATTTTGTTGGTGGCCGCAAGCCTCCTCACCGCAGCCGCGGTTTATTTAAGTGGACTCATTGGGTTTGTGGGACTCGTTATCCCCCATATTGTCCGTCGCCTTAACGGTCCCAACCATCGCCAACTCCTTCCCTTATCATTTCTTTTTGGCGCCGCATTTTTGACGCTTGCCAACGTGGTTGCCAATGCGGTGCCCGTTATCGGGCCCATCCCGGTCGGATTAGTCACCGCATTTCTCGGCGGCCCTTATTTTCTCTATCTGCTTGTAAAGCAAAATCAACGCCGGGGAGGGTTAGCCTGATGACCTCCGATCTCATGCTCGAGATTCAAGCGGTCACCTATCAGTGGTCGTCCACAGCAAAGGGTTTTGGCCCGGTGACGGCATCGGCGACGCCGGGACAACTCATCGGTCTAATTGGGCCGAATGGTGCCGGAAAGTCTACCCTCTTAAAGCTTATCGCCGCGTTTTGGGCCCCCGAATCCGGTTCGATTCACGTAAAAGGCCATGATGTGACGGCATTTTCCGCCGCGGAACGGGCGCGTCGCATTGCCTTTGTCCCGCAAACCCTCGATACCCAGTTTGATCTGACTGTTCATGAAGTGGTGGAGTTGGGTCGACTGAGTCAACTGTCATGGCGCGATCGACTCCAATTCAAGGGTACCACCAACCCGGCGCACCTGGACGAGATTTTGGCCATTACGGGACTCTCCCCTCTCCAGCATCGCCCCTATAACACCTTATCCGGTGGCGAAGCCAAACGCACCTTGCTAGCCGCGGCGCTCGTGCAACAGTCACCCCTGTTACTCCTCGATGAGCCGACCGCGCATTTGGATCCAGGTCACGCCCTGAAGTTTCTGACACTGGTGCGCCATATGGTCGACCACACCCAAACCACCGTGGTCATGGCCTATCACGACCTGGCCACCGTAGGCCTTTTTGTGGATACGCTCTGGGTCTTGGATCAAGGGCAGCTTGTCATCACCGGCACTCCTGAAGAGGTCTTATCCACTCCGCTCATCCGTACCATCTATGACACCGACTTGATCCAAATACGGCACCCACGCACGCAGCGTCCCATGTTGCTCTTTCCCTAAAGAGCCATCCCTCACCAACACGAATGTCAATCTTTGACTAGGATGGACTTGCGACCCGTTATTTCTGGCTGAATGCCCTCGCATTTCGCTATACTGGAACAAATAGCATTGTGAGAGGATCCGCTACCCAATGAACAATTTGCTCACCCTGGCCATGATCGTCAAAAACGAGGAGTTCTTCTTGCCTCAGTGTTTAGAATCTGTCAAAGGGATCGTCGATGATATGGTAATCGTTGATACCGGCTCCACCGATAAGACGATTGAAATCGCTAAGTCCTATGGGGCACGCGTTATCTCGATCGAATGGCCCAACGATTTTGCCAAGGCCCGCAACGTGGGCCTGGAAGCGGTCAGAACGCCGTGGGTGCTGGTCATGGATGCCGATGAAGAACTAGTCAAGGACGACTTAGGCATCTTAGAAAAAGCCATTCTGATGCCAGAGGCCGATGCCTACAACATCCGTATCGTCTCGGTGATGGACCGGGCAGAAGATATTAGTGAGAGCTACGTGACCCGTCTCTTTCGATCGCTTCCGGACATTCGCTTTGAAGGTTCCATTCATGAACAAGTGTATTATAGCCTCGAACGAAACCGGCAACATTTAGAATCTTTGAATGTCAGATTCATTCACAAGGGCTACTTAGAGTCCATAATCACGGGTCGAAACAAAGTCGACAGAAACCTGCACTTGATGGAGAATCACGTCAAAAATAATCCCAACGACGGATACATGCTTTGGCAACTGGCACAAACTTATGACAGCGTCGGACGCCATTCAGAAGCGATGTTTTCGTGTCAGCGTTCATTAAAATGCCTTGGCCCAGAAAGTCCTATCCGCGTACTCGTGTGGACCACCTACGCCAAGTCTACCTCCCACGCAGGCCATCCCAAAAAAGCCCTGGGTATTCTAAGTCAAGCATTGGGCATCTATCCCACTTACACGGATTTCAGATATTTGCAGGGCACCATTTTCCTGCAATTACGGCAATGGAAAAATGCGGAACACGCCTTCAATGACTGTTTGGGGATGGGAGAACCTAAAGGGTACCTATTAACCGAGACCGGTGTAGGAGGTTTTAAAGCACTCTTTAAACTGGCGGAAATTCACATTGCCCAACAGCATACGCAAGAGGGGTTAGCTCATCTACTTATGGCGATCCGTAGTCAGCCAACCTATCGTTCTGCTTGGAGTGCTGTCACCCAACTGTTAGCCGGAACGCCCCTCAAAGACCTCTATCGGACATTTTGTATGGCTGTGCCCCAAGAAACCATTGTTCATACTTTAAGCAGTTGGCCAACATTGACGGACGATGAAACGCTATTACTGAACTACGCCAAAAATGCGATATCCGGTCCCGTTACCCAGCAAAATCAATAACGCTGGCCTCTTGTCCGACAACATTCTTGCTTGACGTGGAAGATGACTCTAGGAAACCTCGGATTCCTTGGATCAGATTTGATATCACCGTGATGACTGGATCCAGGTCTGACACGCGATGAGCCATTTGGGCATTGATGGCTTGACGCCAACAATATAAGTACAATTGGCGCATAACATCAGCGTTAGGGTGATCCCTGTTGATAGCGTCAGCTAAGTTCACCATGATGTCTTGAACAAGCCGTCCATGCTTAACGGTTTGGGTCCAGTCCTGGCTGGCAATGGCCTCTTGGCACAATTTGGCGTTGCGAAGTGCTGCCTCAAACAACATGAGCCCCAGACGCTCTTCGGACAATGTATTAATCGCATCAATCTTATATTGCAGTGCCTTATCTTCCATCATGGTTAGCCTCCTGTACTGTTGCTGCCACTATTCTGATTAAACATAGCAGAGACTAAAGAACTCTCCTGTGAATAATGGGCAATCTGGTTGACCCATTGCCCATATTGGATGACAGCCTGTTGCTCCGCAGCCGTTAACTGGTTTTTCAGCATAGTAATCTGCGTGTTAGTCTGGGTTTGTTGTGTCGTGTCGTAAGCGATGGCCTGCCCTGCAATACTTTGCGAGCCCGAGTAAAACGCCTGTAGAGCTCCCACACTATTGGTGGGTGTTAGCGCACTGTAAAGATTCTGAAATAACGTGCTCACCGCGGACGGATTTTGACCCAATGCATTCGTTAGGGTGCTTTGGTTCAGCACCAGTTTCCCACTCCCGTTAAAACTCAACCCAATATCGCTTAAGGATTGGTATGCCCCTGACCCAATGATGCCTCCCATAATGGTTTGTACTTGGTTAAGCACACCTTGCGGCTGACCAGACTTAATCACTTGATTCTTATTGCTTTGATACGTGTAGTTGGATCCGGATCCCGTTCCAGTCGCGGTCACCGTTCCTGCTTCCGCTAGATTTTGGGTGTCGCTGACCCATTGGTTCCAATTTGTCACGAATTGTTGAATCGACTTCGTCATCCCCGAGGTGTTAGGTCCCACTGTAATGGTCGCTGCAGAACCTTGGCTGTTAGTATTAACCGTCAGCCCCGGAACCAAGTTAGTGAACGTATTCGTAGATGACGTGATTTCATTGCTGGTAGAGGCTACAGATCCAAAGTTCACGGCCGCATTCTGAGCACTCTGCAACACTTCTCCCGAAAAATAGGTGGGAGTGGAAAGACTCGTGTTCCACAGTCCCAGTTGATATAACGGCGAGGACGTTCCCGTCGGTGATGTTGCAACATAATGAATGTTGTTGGCCGCTCCGGTCGTATTTCCTTGAATAGCTAATGTCCAGTTGCCATTCGCGAGTTGTTCGGTAGACGCAGTCACCCCCGAATTAGCGGCGTTAATAGCCGAAGCGATCTGTTGCAACGTATCCGAACTGGAAATAGTGATACTAGATGTTGGCTGTGTACCTGTGTAAATTTGAAAACTTCCTGAAAACCCCAGCGCAGTGCTATTTGACGTAATCGCAGTAGGCGGTTGCCCTTGGTCAATTTCTGCTTGGGCGAGTTGATCCACATACAATGAATAAGAGCCCTGTTGTGCACTGGAATCTGTGGCAGTCAAAATCGACGAATTACTGGATGTAGCGGACATTTGTTGAAAAGTTGTCGGATTATTAAGTGTGAACAACGCACCATTAACAGCCTGCGCATCAGACTGCAAGGTCGTCCACCCGGATATCAGAGTGCCATCTTGGCTCTTGGTATTATTTAGTTGACTCAATTGGGCTTGTGACCCTTGGGTCATCAACTGCATAAACGTAGTCGGACTCAAGTCTCCCAACAATTGCCCAATGGGTCCAGTATACACCGATGCCCAATTGATACTCATAATCCTCCTCCATTCTGGTTTAGCGGGACGGAAAGACCATCCCCCCGTCCCCTAAACCATCGACGATTGGATTAGCCTAAGAGTTTCAAGACCATCCCCGGCAAAGAATTTGCCGCAGACAGTGATTGCAGTCCGGTTTGTAACAGGATCTGCTGTTGGGCAAATTGGCTGGTTACCGTCGCCATATTAGCATCCATGATGGATGATTTTGAGGCTTGCAAGTTTGTGGACTCGGTCTGTAGATTCGACATCGTGTAGTTAATCTGGTCAATTTGTGCCCCTACCGTGCCTTGAGCATTCGTCAGAATGGATAAAGCCGACTGCGCTTGGGTAATGGCATACTGGGCGTTCTGTGTATTCGTTACGGAGAGATTATTGAGGCCCAACGTCGCACTGGTAAACGCCCCAAAGCTTGTCGTGATACTGTTACCATTACCTTGGTTAGGACCGGTTTGAAACTGCAGTTGAGTCCCGGCCGCCACGGTAAACGCCGTGGAAGCAGCAGAACCTGTGGTCAAGGCTGCAATAGAGGCCTGATTTACAGTAATGGCAAAACTTTCCTTGTTGCTATTCTGACCTTTCACAAGCTGTAACGTGGTGTTTCCAGTTATACCCGACAGATTAGATATGGTGCCAGCAGCAACTACAGAGCCACTCCCGGTCCCCAAGGTCACAGAAACAACATCGGAACCCCCATTTGCCGTTGTGTAGCTAACCGCCACACTGTACTGACTCGAAGCCGCAATATTGCCGCTATCGGCTCCCACCTGAACCGCGGCAATCGTTCCTCCAGCGGTAATACCCGAAGTCGAGGGACCAGAGTTGGCACTCAATACAAACTGATTATTGTAATTCAGGGTCTGCGACACATTGTCCAAGGAACTAAGCAACTGCTTAATCTGGGTTTGAATGTCTTGCGAGTCCTGGGCATTATTGGTCGTGTTTGATGCTTGGACTGCCAATTGTTGAATCTGTTGCACAATCTGCATGTCCGTCTGCATACCGCCATTAGCCGTATTTAGAAGGTTTGAAGCTCCTGTAGCGTTGCTAATGGCCGAGTTAATTCCACCCAATTCTCCTTGCATCAGGTTGGATATTGCAAGGCCAGACGGGTTATTAGCCGGCGAATTAATCTTGTAGCCCGTCGACATTTCCTGTTGGAGATTCTGTAGGGTGTTCTGGGTGTTCATAAGGGAGTTTTCCGCAAATAAAGCAGACACGTTCGTGTTGATGTACATCGATTTATCCTCCTTGATAGGTCACAATCCCGACATCCTGTCGAGAACACCATTTTATGGTGTCACTTTTAGTATATATAGTAGACGAGAGCATAAATCAAATTTTAAGATGGCAATTCTAATTACGCAGTTACCAAAAAGTTTTTCCGGTCTTTCTTATCCCTCGAACATTTCCTGAAAATCACTCCGGGTAGAGTCTTTACGCAAGGATTCTAGATGGACGCTCGACATTTTGGTTCCCATTTGTTCGTCCCAGAAGATAATTGGTCCACTAGAAGGTAGTTCCTGCTCTTCCGCAATCACAAAAAACACATCGGGGTGATTTCGGCTTAAATGCATAAACAGAGCCCGTACTGAATCCGGTGTGGTTGTTACAAGCTGACACATCACCCGGTCCTGATCCACCAATAATGCCCCAATTTCTTGCACCATCTGCCAAACACTGTGCAAATCGCAATCCCCAATGATTCCGAATGTTATGGGTCCAAGTCCTAAGGCTCGCGATTTTATATCAAATTTCAACGAAAGGAATTCTGTGCCCAGCCATTTGGCGTTGAGTAAATTAACATTAGCGAGGTCCCTCTGTGAACGTTCAGGAACATTTCTCGAAATACTCTCCCGATGGACAATAAGAGCGCTAGCTTCGTACCAAACCTTGAAACCCATGGATCCAATCTTCAGACAAAGATCAACGTCTTCGTATGACATAAAATAATTCTCATCAAATCCGCCTACTGAATTGAATAAATTCCTTCTAATCATAAGACATGCGCCTATTACTGCCGTAACCACCTCTGCATCCGGATATTGGTCTGCTTCCTCATTCCACCCACGAGTAACAGGGTCGAGTGGGAAGTGCCCAGGGTTCTGGAAGACCACTCCTGAATGTTGCAACTTTCCGTTGGGATAAACGATTTTTGCTCCCACGACGCCGACATCCGGTGTATTCGTGATCACTTTTAACATCGGAGACAGCCAGTCCATCGTGGAAACCGTATCGTTATTTAAAAACACTAAGATTGGCCCACGCCCCAAAGCCGCTCCTCGATTACAGGCTACCGAAAACCCCCCATTATGCGGATTGCGCACAACCGTGATATTAGGGTAATTCCTAAACCGTTCGTGGACGATTTCGAATGAATTATCTGGTGAACAATCATCAACCACAACAATGTCGATATGAGAGGAATTGACATGAGAGAGGAGTGAGTATATGCAATCGATCGTCATGGCCGAATGCCCATACTGCGCTATGATTATAGAAGCAGCAGGCTCCAGCTTAACAATGCCCTCGCCAGTGTGGCGAATCAAGGCCTGCAACCCGTGCAAATCTTCATCGGATAGCTTCGCCAAGCGGTTTAGCCTATTTGAAAACTCTGACCCAACAAACAAGACCCCAAGCCCGTGCGAATGTCTGAACTCGATGTGCGGGTATTGCGCTTTAAGTTGCTCCCATAAGCGCCACACCCCAAAGCCATTATCAACTTCATCGATATCGTGGAGGATAATGATCCCCTGTCGACTCATTTTGGGAAGCCACGATTCAAAGTCTCGTTGTACTGCATAATAGGTGTGCTCTCCATCAATGTGTAAAATGTCGATGGTTCCATCATCAAATTGAGTTAACGCTTGATCGAAAGTCGATCTGATAAGGGTCGACGTTCCAGAGTATAATATGGCATTGTAGTTGGATACCTCGAAAAATACCGATTCGTCATAGTATCCGGCATGCTGATCACCGGCCCACGTGTCTACGGCATAACATTGCGTCTCCAGTCCAAGGGCGTGGACTGCTTGGCAGAAAGCAAAATACGAGTCGCCTTTGTGTGTTCCGAGTTCCACGAGAACTTTAGGTTCAGCTAAACGAATCAAGAGAGCCGCAAAAGGGATATGTCCATGCCAACTATCGACTTCTGTCCATCGCAATGGGTTCATGGTGATCATCGAGAGATCCCCAATAAGAGACGTGGGCTGACTGATTTGATTAAGGGACTGCTTATTCTCTTGAATGATCACTTGCCGAATACGCTGTCGAAAATATCCTTTAATCCAAAAATCCGTCATCCCGGTACTAGCGCTCTCTAATTTTTGGGGGACTTCTTCAAATCGCTTGTCGTTAGAAAGATCGCTTCCCATAAACGCTAAGTATGCCGAAGGATAATCACCTATGGACAGCAATTGTGAGACCAAACTTAGACTGTTGTCCGCAGTAGCCGTGTTCGCCCACTCGTCCAATTCCTTAGCAATTTCATCAAACGGATCATTTATACCGGAGCGCCCAGGTATTTCTATTTGTTCTACCATGAGTTGGACACACCGATCCCATAAATAATTGCGAGCCATTTGCAACGCGTTTGCTCTTTTTGGCAGAAATGTTTCATAATGCTCATTGGCCTCTCGCATGCTTTCTGCTAAGGCTTGAACATCTGGTTCTCTCAAGTATCCCATACTAGCCAATTTCATAGTAACAACTGTAAACCCACAGAAGCTCAGTTCGCTGGGTACCACGATTGCCGTCTCGCGATTAGCAAAGTCAGAGGCTCCTCCGCCTTCTGTCGTCAAGACCAGTGTTCCTCTAGCCATCGCCTCAAGAATCGGCAAACCAAATCCTTCACCTCGATAGGGATGAATCAAGACCTGAGCCGAGTCAATCATCTTGGTTATCTCATCGTCTGATAGAAATTCCGATACGATAACGATATTGTTGCGCCATGCTTCATATCGTTCCAGCAACTCATCTAGTAAACTTTGGCCCTGGTAAAAATTTTTCTCACCGGTGGCCTTAATGACTAATTGGATATTAGGATCAGGGTTTGGGAATGCCCGCGAGAACGCTTCGAATACGAGATCTATCCCCTTGCGGTAAATTGGTCCTCCGATAAACAAAAAAGTAAAGGGTGTGGAGCTTTTGTCAGGAAGGTGCGGCAATACACTATCGATCCCATTTGGAATGATGCGAATCTTTTGGGGGGAAGCTCCACTCTGAATCCACCCTTCTTTGACGGAAGATGACGGCACCCAGATCCAATCAACATCCTCCATGCTTTGGATCCATTCAAGAGGAACCGCACCATATTCCCATGGCTGAATAACAATTCTAGTTGCACCATCCGGCCAATGTCGAAATTGGGGGGGCCAAATTTGGCGAATGACCACATCGGGTTTTCTACCTTGCATCTCCCAAGGGTTCATGGTCTCTGCCAAAGGCCCATCCCAACTGTCACACACTATCTCCCATTCGGGACGAATTTTTTGAACGTACTGGGCTATAGCATTATTGACGCGACCGTAACTACCAGTGACATTAAAGTTCCCTTGAATAAGTAATTTCATCGTTATCCCACCATGTTTGGTTTATGACCAAATGCTACTCCCAACCTTTACTAGCCTGCTGCCAATCCCGTTATTGGGTCTATTCGACTTTACCACACACTATGGTAGTGAAGCTCTATTACAACGCGTATTTCACTGTAAACCCACTGCTTTCCATACATCTACTCCTCCACCGCCAACCCCCTTGAATCATAAAAACCGTAAAACCGTGTGTTATCCCTCACCGAAATAAGCCCCCCATTAAGGGGTCTTTTTGCAGGGAGATGGAGGGATTCCGTGGTGATCGGCTCGATCAGAGATTTTGGATACCCGTGTTCTTCCGCGATCTTCAGCGTGAGATCATAGCGGCTTAGCCGATCCGGACCCACGATATGTAAGATCCCTTCTCTGTGTTGCTGTACGGCATCTAAAGATCGCGTCACTAAGTCCTGACTATTGGTCGGTGTATTCACCTGATCCGTAGCTGCTCTTACTGGCTTTCCGGACTCTAACTGTTGCAAGATCCGGAACACAAAGTTACGGGGATTGGGATCGTCACTATAAATCCATGCGGGGCGGATGATTAAGGCATGCGGTATCTTTTGCAAGAGATACTCTTCGGTTTGAACCTT
>JAJYPK010000064.1 GCA_021795465.1 Bacillota bacterium | reverse complement strand
TCCGATCGCCGACCATCTAAAAGGCCCTCCCGTAAAGGATTGCTTAAAGGGGTCTCAGTTAGCATGGAGTCGCTCCTTTACGTTTTGGCGGAATCGCGGACAGAGGCGAGACCGACTTATTCTTTTTTAATCGCGTGTCCACCGAATTCATTGCGCAATGCAGCTACAACCTTGGCGCCATACGATTCTTCTTGCCGGGATTGAATGCGCGACAACAAGGAGAGTGTGATAATCGGGGCAGGCACGTTTTCGTTGATGGCTTCGACGACAGTCCAGCGGCCCTCTCCTGAATCATCGACGTATCCGCGAATATCTTTGAGATCCGGGTTTTTCGCATACGCATCGCGTAGGAGTTCCAAGAGCCAGGACCGCACCACACTGCCGTGATTCCAGAGATCGCTGATCTTCGGTAAATCTAGGGAGAACTCGGATTTTTCCATGATCTCAAAGCCCTCGCCATAAGCGGCCAACATCCCATATTCAATCCCATTGTGCACCATCTTGACGAAGTGACCCGATCCCGCGGGCCCGGTATGTAAATACCCATCCTCGGGGGCCAAGGTTTTGAACACGGGTTCGACGTGGTGCACCGCGGCATCTGGTCCCCCAACCATGAGGCAGTACCCGTTCTTGAGTCCCCATATGCCGCCACTGGTGCCTGCGTCGCAAAACGCAATGCCTTTGGCCTCGGCCATCTTGGCCCGGCGCATGGAATCGCGGAAGTTGGAATTGCCTCCGTCAATTAAGATGTCTCCGGGAGCCAACCGATCCAGAAGTGTGGTGATAGTGGACTCCGTCGGATCTCCAGAAGGCACCATCACCCACACGGCACGTGGTGCACCGAGACTGTTCACCACGTCGTCCAGCGTCTTACAGGGGGTGGCTCCCAACGCTCCGATGCGTTCCACCGCTCCCGCATCCCGATCGAAGGCAGAAACTTGATGTCCGCCTTCGATTAATCGTTCCACCATATTGCCGCCCATCCGGCCTAGGCCGATCATTCCAATATGCATCCTCAACACCTCACTGTATTGACATAGATTGAATGGCGCGCACCATTTGATGCAAAATCTCGGTGGGCGTGTCGGGCACCACAATGCGGATGACCCGTCGTTCATGACTCACTAAGGACTGAAAGTCACCTAGCGCTTGTGCCGTAATCAAGGTACGAAAATCGAAGGGTTCGGTGGGAACGGGGATGTGTGCCCCATAATCCGCCACTATCTGAATGAAAAGCCCTTGATTAGCACCACCTTTAAAGAGTTGGCCCGTGCTGTGCAAGAAGCGTGGGCCAAAACCCAATGCCGTAGGGAGCGCGGTGCGCTCACCAATCGCGAGGCGCAGGTCTTGGAGGATTTCGGCATCCTCTGGATTCGGATCGATGTAGGCCATCAAGGACACGAAATCTCCCGGCACGCGGGCCTGGATCAGACCCGTTAAAAGGCCTTCTAACGTCTGAACGACCGGGGTGATCCCGTGGGCATCTAAACGCACCCCGTGATCGGAAAAGGCATGGGGTTCGGCGGGAAGCTCACCCGAGAGACTCCATTCCGCCAAGAGGGCCTTGGTGTTTTCTTTACTTTCTTGGACGTTGGGTTGGTCAAAGGCGTCAATCCCTAAAAGGCTTCCGGCAACCGCAGTGGCAAATTCCCAACGGAAAAATTCCCCACCGAGAGCCATGGTGTCGGGCAACGGGATCCGTATCACGGGATGTCCCAGTCGCTCCAAAGCAGCCCACAGTTCCATCATTTGAGGGTCCTGATATTCATCGGACACATATCCCACGAACACGCGATCGGCCGTGTATTGCTCAGGTTTTAGAAGCGGCTCATGGGCGAGCGGAATGAGTCCGGTGCCTTCTTTTCCGGTCGACTCGGCTAATAGTTGCTCGATCCAGTCTCCGAGTTGACTCACCGCCCCAGGAATCATGAGGGTGACTTTGTTCCTTCCAGCCTTTGCGAGTGATGCCAATAAGGCGCCCAAATATGCCCCGGGATTGTAGCGAGGGTCTTCGGTTTTACATGCGGCCATCATGTCTTCGGCACGTTCTAAGAGGGCGATGGTGTCGACGCCAGATAATGTGGCCGGCACCATACCGAACCAGGACAACGCGGAATAACGGCCGCCAATGTCGGCCGGATTGAGAAAAATTTCCCGAAATGCCTTCTTTTTCGCTTCTTGTGCCATCGCGGTCCCGGGATCGGTAATGGCGATGAAGTGCGGTGCGGGGTCCAGTCCGCGCGATACCACGACTTCCCAAAAATAACGATAAAACGCATTAGGTTCCGTGGTGGTCCCGGATTTGCTGGCCACCACAAAGGCTGTGGTTTCAATCGGTAGCATGTTGGTGAGTTCTTCAATGGCCACCGGGTGCGTGGTGTCCAAAATTCGTAATCTAAGGCCCTCGGTCACCGGAAAGGCGTGTGCGATCACGTCTGAGATGAGGCTGCTACCGCCCATCCCGAGCACCACGACGTCGGTATAGCCTTCTTTTAAGAGAGTACGACGGAACTTCATTAGACGGGGCGCATCTTTGATGACGGCATCGGCCACATCGAGCCAACCTAAAGCATTTTGAATGATACGCTGGTGTTGCGCTTCATTTTTCCAAAGGCTCACATCATGTGACCAGATGCGCGATACCGCGTTGTTATGGGCGAGAGTATCTAGCGCTACGTGGGTCACTTCTGGCAGCGGATCGATCCCGTCGAAAGCGGTTTGTTGGAGCATACGGGAGCGTTTACGAGCGAGTCCCCGATAAAGGGTGATGAAGGACTCCCTGAAGCTTGCCACCCCTTCCTCTAACAATTGTTGGGTGACCGCTGCCATTGAGATTCCGGCTTGCTCTAAGGCCGCAATTTGCGTGGCGGCCTCCTCGAAGCCTTGGTCTACGCTGCGCGTCACCCGGGCATGGTCCAAGACCGCACTGACGGTTTGGGGAGGCAGGGTGTTCACCGTATTCGGCCCGATTAAGGCATCGACGTAGAGCAGATCCGGATAGTTGGGGTTTTTGGTGCTGGTCGAGGCCCAGAGCGGTCGTTGCACCATAGCGCCCGCCTCGCGGAGGCTACTAAATCGATCGGAACCGAACTGTTCCAAGTAGAGCTTGTAGGCCAGTTTGGCATTGGCGATGCCTGCCTTGCCCGCGAGATCGGGGGGGAGTTTCTGTTCTGCAATTAGCCTATCCACCAGCGTGTCTACGCGACTAACAAAGAAGCTTGCAACCGAGGCAATGCGCTCTACCGGCAAGTTCTCCGCTAGGCGGTCTTCAAGGCCCTGCAAGTAGGCGTCGATCACTTGATGGTAGCTTTCGAGACTGAAGATTAAGGTGACGTTGACATTAATGCCCTCGTGAATGAGCTGGCGGATGGCCGGGATCCCTTCTTGTGTGGCCGGAACCTTAATCATGATGTTAGGTCGTCCAAGCGTGTGAAACAGGCGTCTTGCCTCGACGATGGTCGAATCGGTATTTGCGGCCAGGGTGGGCGGCACCTCAATACTTATGTACCCATCATGGGCATTCGTGCGGTCATAAACGGAGCGTAGCAGATCTGCCCCATGCGCGATATCGTCCATGGTTAAGCGGTCATAAATTTCGTCTAGAGTGCGGTGAGCCTCAACCAACTCCTGAATGGCGGCATCGTAGTCGGTGGACCCGTCTATCGCTTTTTCAAAGATAGTGGGGTTCGAGGTAACCCCACTGATGCCGTTCGCAATCAGATCGCGGAGCTCTCCAGATTTCAAGAGCCCACGGCGGATGTTGTCATACCAAATGCTCTGACCGATAGCGTTAATTTCCGTGATCGAATTTGCCATCCGCAATACCTCCTTGTGTCTTTTAGTGGGACCCCGCCATAAGTTTCGTGGCCACTCGCAGTACGTTCTCGACTGTGAATCCAAAGTGCTCCATGAGATCCTTGATCGCACCTGAGGCACCAAAGCCGTTCATGCCGATAATGGCACCATGCGAGCCCACATAGCGATCCCAGCCAAGAGGCGACGCCGCTTCTACGGCGATGCGGCGAATCACACGGTGCGGCAGAATCGACTCACGGTATGCTTCGGACTGCTCTTCGAAGAGTTCCCAACAAGGGAAACTCACCACCCGGACGCGATGACCCTGATCCTTTAGCGTGAGGTACGCCTCATGACACAGAGATAATTCGGATCCGGTCGCCATGAGGATGAGATCTGGTTGTTCGTGATTTTCTTCGAGGATATACGCTCCGTATTGCAACTGTTGACTGAGTTCCGGGGTGGTTAGCGTCGGGATCTTCTGTCGGGTAAGGGCAATCGCCACAGGATGATGGGGACTCGTTAAGGTGATTTTCCATGCTTCCCGCGTTTCATTAGCATCGCCGGGGCGAATCATGTAAAGGTTCGGTATCGCCCGTAGGGCGGCCAATTGTTCGATCGGCTGGTGCGTAGGGCCATCTTCTCCGAGGCCGATGGAATCATGCGTAAACACATAGGAAACGGGTTGGCGCATGAGTGCTGACAGACGGATAGCTCCACGCATGTAGTCCGAGAAAATTAGGAACGTTGCACCATACGGATAGAGACCGCCGTGTAGGGCCATACCGTTTAGGGCGGCACCCATGGCGTGTTCCCGGACTCCGAAATGCATGTTGCGTCCTTGTGGGGTTGTGGGACCGAAATAAGGCTGACCGTCAAGGAACGTATTGTTCGAGGGCGCCAAGTCTGCAGAACCCCCAATGAGGGTCGGCAAGTGGGGGGCGAGTGCATTAAGCACTTGGCCCGAGACGGTACGCGTTTCGTAATTGGTGCCGACTTCGTACTGCGGTAAGTCACCAAAGGCTTCTGGCGGGATTTCTCGGGCCAGGGCTTGATCTAATTCTCGGGCCAGATCAGGAAACGCTTGGGCCCATTGCTCATAGAGGCGATTCCATTCGGCTTCCCACTCGTTTCCGTTGGCGACAGCTTGCCGCATGTGGCTTAGGACCGCGTCGGGGACATAGAATGAACGGTCTTCGGGCCAGCCGTAAGCCTTCTTGGTTAAGCGCACTTCCTCGGCACCCAACGCCGATCCATGGGCTTTGGCAGTGTCTTGTTTGTTGGGGCTTCCATAGCCTATATGGGTACGAACTGCGATGAGGCTGGGGCGTTCGGTTTCTCGTTGGGCATTTTGGATGGCGTCGGCAATGGCTGGCATGTTATTGCCATCGGAGACACGCTGCGTGTGCCATCCATAGGCATTAAACCGCTCCAAGACGTCCTCGGTGAAGGCAATGTCGGTATTGCCTTCAATGGAAATGTGGTTGTCGTCGTAGAGGTAAATGAGTTTGCCGAGGCCCAGGTGTCCCGCTAGAGAAGCAGCTTCGGCACTAATACCTTCCATGAGGTCGCCGTCGGAGACCAGAGCATAGGTATAGTGGTCGATAATCGGGAAATTGGGTCGATTGTAACGAGCGGCCAAGAACCGTTCGGCAATGGCCATCCCAACCCCCGTCGCGAATCCTTGGCCCAAAGGACCGGTGGTGGTTTCGACGCCCGCTGTGTGACCGTATTCGGGGTGCCCCGGAGTCTTAGACCCGAGCTGTCGGAAGTGTTTTAGGTCATCCAGACTCACATCGTAGCCCGTGAGGTAGAGCAACCCATATAAAAGCATTGAGCCATGACCCGCCGATAAGACGAATCGGTCGCGGTTTGCCCAATGAGGGTTTTGTGGGTTATGGCGCAGATATCGATTCCAGAGAGTATATGCCATAGGCGCGGCGCCCATGGGGAGACCGGGATGACCTGATTTGGCATTTTCGACCGCATCCATCGCGAGTGTGCGGATAGTCGTAACCGACAAAAGATCCACATTTGTTTGGTCCATGCGTTGTCTCCTTTTTGGGGGAATTTCGTGTAGCTTGACTTCATAAGGCACGAAAGTACTGTGTGTATTTACCAGCGCCCTATACGCGTAATTCGCACGTTCTAACTCAAATTGTAGACGTCCTTGTGTCAAATGGCAACTTCGCCCATTATAGAAGCCGATGAAAAAACCGTGGAGAGGGTGTATCGGGTGGTGTACTTTGCTGGGGTGGATATCGGGGGCACCAAAATTGCGGTAGGGATTGGAAACACTGAGGGTAAGATTTTGCGTGAGACAAGGTTTCCGACCGAAGAGGTGCCACGCGGCGAAGATGGGTTAAACCGGATCGCCGCGGTCGTGCGGGCTCTTTGCGCAGAAGGCGGTTCCGGGCCGAATATTAACCTGTCGGATGTGGCTGCCGTGGGTATTGGGTCTCCGGGTCCCTTGGATCGAGGCACTCTATTGAAGACGGCCAATTTACCGGGATGGGAAGGGGTCAATCTTGCTGTGGGGCTTAAAACTCGACTGGGGATTCCATGCCGAGTAGAAAACGATGCCACGGCGGCAGGCATGGGCGAATGGATGTTTGGGGCCGGCCGCGGCACCTCAAACATGGCCTATGTCACGGTGTCCACTGGAATTGGATCCGGCATCATTGCCAATGGCCAACTCTATAGCGGGGCCCGGGGCAATGCGGGCGAGTTGGGACACGTGGTGCTAGTTCCAGACGGTCCACTCTGCCATTGCGGGAACCGCGGCTGCCTTGAAACGCTAGCCTCAGGAACCGCTCTGGCCCGCATTGCGACGGAACGGCGCCATGAGAGCCCGTATCTTCAAAGTCTTGGAACCATCGAGGCTCCGGCCGTGTTTAGTGGTGCACAGGGAGGCGATGCGGTGTGTCGAGAGATCATTGCGGACATGACCCGGTATCTCGGACAAGGACTCTCGCTCCTGATTAATCTGTTGAACCCGGAACGTATTGTGCTGGGCGGTGGGGTGATGGCCAATGGCGACAGGGTCTTGCCACTCATTCAAGAACACACCGAAGCATACAGTATGGGCGCTATGTATCGCACCAGCGAAATCGTCTTGGCGGGCCTCGGTCAGGACTCAGGGTTGTCCGGGGCACTGGCGGTGGCTCTGGTGGCGAGGAGCTAGCCTAGGCCGGATGGATGCTGCCCGCTGTCTCCCGTCCCAGTTCCTGGGCACGATGGCCCGCGGCATGTAAAGCGGACTCCATGATCTCAGGCCAACGTTGCGTATGGAGCACGCGGAGCATAGCCTCGGTGGTTCCCCCAGGCGAAACCACGCGCTGCTGGATGTCACCGAGGGTGTGGCCCGACTCGGTGAGAGCCAATTCGCCCGTACCGACCACCATCCGTAACGCCAGTTGACGGGCTACATCCCGGTCGAGACCAAGATTCACCGCGGTGTTGACGATGCTGCCAATGAACTCGAGCACGTAGGCCGGACCGCTGCCAAATAACGCGGTCATGGGATCCAGCCAGGCTTCCGGGGTCTCAATGGCATCACCCAATTCGCTTAATAAGAGAAGGGCGTGATCGCGATCGGTATCGGCAATCCCATCTAGGCTATACCCAGTGACGGAACGCCCCACCTCGGAGCAGATGTTGGGCATGGTTCGAACGATGCCCATGGTGGGCAGCATAGAGCGTATCTTGGCCACGGAAATTCCTGCCACTACGGACAGAATTACGGCGGAATTCGGGGCGTGGTGAGCGACTTGATGTAGCGCCGCCATGGCATCTTTGGGCTTGACGGCTAACACCACCAGGTGAGCGCCACCGAGAATCGCCGGATCATAGGTGACTCGACGTCGTAAGGCTTCATTCCATCCTTGGGACAAGAACTTTTGAGATCGGGCAAGGACGCTCAAACGCGATATCCGTTCGGAACGAAGCCAGCGAATTGCCAGCGCATGCGCCAAGTTGCCAGAGCCAATGATTACGAGGTTTTTTTGATCCATGAAGGTCATCCTCCTTGTGAACATAAAAAATTCCCGTGCGCCTAAGGACGCATCGGGATGACGTGGTACCACCTTAGTTATAGAGAAATCTCTCTATCACTTGTTGCCTGGCGTAACGGAAGGCACCCGCCGGATTAGGGAACTCAAGGGCTGGGAAAGCGGCAGACTCTCACGACCTTACACCACGTGTCGCTCGCTAGGGGGAGCCCAACTGCTATATACCCTATCATCGTCATCTGCAACGATAAAGTTGAGAACAACTTTAATACACTAAAGGGAACGATGTCAAGGGAAAATTTCCTGACAGGCCTATCCTAAACCCGGGTAGAACTCACGGAATGAGGGCAGATATAAGGCAAGATAACCACGACGCGATCAATTCTTCAAGGAAGGACGAAGGTTAACGATGTTTATGCTAGCATAGAGAAATGAAACTCACCAAATATCCCTATGCGGTTTGGCCGTGGCAACAGCAGCAAGGATTTCCAGGACCACGGCTCCAATTTCACGAATGGACCGAGCCGTTTTTACTCGATTCCGGCCAGGTTTTACCCAGTATTCTGATGGCGTATGAAGAGTGGGGACAAGAAACGAATCCCACCGTCGTGATTTTTCACGCCCTCACGGGCGATAGCCACGTATCGCGCCACACCTACCGAGATCAAGCTGGGTGGTGGGATGGGGTGGTAGGATTCGGCAAAGGTATCGACCTCTATCAGTACCATGTTGTGGCGAGCAATGTGCTAGGCGGTGCGATGGGTTCCACGGGGCCGAGTTCCAGAAGTCCGGATGGCACGCCGTATGGTGGGGATTTTCCGCACCTAACCCTTTTTGATATGGCACGCGCCCAACATCGATTATTAGAAGCCCTTAATCTCAAAAAACCGTACCTGCTAGTAGGGGGTTCTATGGGAGGCATGATCGCTTTAGCGTATGCTGCCTTGCATCCCGACGTGGTTAAGGGCGTGTTGACGATTGGAGCACCCACGACGCACGCTCCCTGGGCAATCGCGTTTCATACGGTGGGGAGGGCCGCTATCTTAGGAGATCCCCGGTTTTCTGGCGGCCACTATTACTTGAATGAGGAGGGACCATCGAGAGGACTGGCCGTAGCTCGGATGGCCGACATGATCTCCTACCAGAGTCCCGAATCGATGCAACAAAAGTTTGGGCGACATTTTCAGTCGACCGACCAGGAAGAATTTCAAGTGGCCTCGTATCTGCGTTACCAAGGTCACAAATTGGTGCAACGGTTTGATGCCAACACGTATTTACGACTGACTGACGCGATGGACCGGTTTAGCCTCCAAGCGCAACACATCAAGAATCTTAGCGGAATTCCCATCTGGATGCTGGGCATTTTGAGCGACGTGTTGTATCCCTGGAAGGAGATTCAAGAACAGAGTGAATGGATTCGCTCGCTGGGAGTCTCGGTGCATTACGAGAATCTAAGCGGCCCGTGGGGCCACGACACGTTTTTGGTGGATCAGGGGGCCATGGGTCGCGTCGCGGCTAAATTTCTCCTGGCGTGCCAACGATCGTGATAAAACCCCTCAGGTGGGGAACGATAGACTCATGAAAACGACTTATCAGATCGTGACCGCACGACACGTGTATTGGGCAACCCATCTTCAATGGGAGGACCGCATCTTGCAGTTCTGGGGGCGGATTCATCCAACATCTCGACCACTCTGCCTCATGGTGCCCATCCATCAAATCCAGTACGTGCAGCAACAGGATCCGTTCGTCCGGCGATCGCGCCCAAATTCGCGACGGATGAGAGGACATTTTCGGGAATATGGCGAATGGGTACAGGGAGACTCACACGAATCCCGAACGAGGATGGTAAAAGCCCATGATATGCCTCGAACAACCGGACCGCAGCGGCAACGGGTATCGCGTACGCGACGCGGTGCCCGAAGACGCGCCGCGCATCGTTGAGATTTTGACCCACGTGGGACTAGAAGGCATCTATATTGCCAACGAGGGCTTCTATATGAGCGCAGAGCAACAAGCCCAAGTGCTGACACGCCGTAATCCCGATATCCATTTAATTTTGGTGGCCGAACAAGCGTCACAGATTGTGGGCACCCTGGAGATGGTCCGCGGAGTTTTTCAAAAAAACCGACATACGGCCAACTTCGGTATGGCTCTCACGTCAGACGTCCGGGGTCGCGGAATGGGTGAGGGGCTGCTTTTGGCGGCGCACAAGTGGGCCCGAGATCGCGGTATTCAAAAAATTTGCCTGTCCGTGTTTGCCTCCAATCGGGCGGCGATCCGTCTTTACACACGCTTAGGCTATGAAGAGGAAGGTCGTCGTAAGCATCAATTTCTTCTCGAAGGGTCCCTAGTGGATGAAGTTCTCATGGCCGTATATCTTACTCCAACGACTTAACCAATTCCCAAAATTCGTGTTCCGGACGTGGTGCGGCGAGAGTTTCCCGAAAGGCTTCGTCTGCGGTTCTCCGCATTTGAACGGTGTAGAATGAGAAGCTTTGTCTGCCTTCGAGGTTGCTTTCCGCTTCGGGGGTTTTGACCCATGCGGATGCAAAAGCCCAGGCGTGAAGCACGACACGCAGGTTATCAACTTGCTGTTCCCAAGTTGAATCAATTAGTTCTTCCAGTATTGCCTGTTGGGTGCCTAATAACGGAGCCTTGAGAAAGCGGTGAGCCACTAGGTGAAGAATATTGTCTCGAAAGATGATGCGACCGCCGGCCCAATCGAAGACGTGCTGGGGAGGCTCCATTACCGGTTGGTCAATATAGTTGTGTGCAATCCATCCCACTCGCGTTAACTCAAGCCGTTCATTGGCGTTGAGCAGAGCCTGGGGCACGCTTCCATAAAGCGGTCCTTCTTGAATATGGTGTTGGTTAATCCGCGCAATTAGCGCATGATCCAATCCGGGATGTAGCGATGATGGGTCTGCCATGGTGAGAACTCTCCTTGGCCCAAGTATTTCATCGGGGGTCGTGTTCACGATGAATAGGGTACAACCCGCATTCGCGGGTTCTCTTTCATTATACCCTGGTTACGCAACCTCCATCTTTTGCATATTATTCGGTCCATTAGACACCCTAACCATCGTGATTGGGTGTATTTCAGTGGAGAGTACTCATATAGCTCACGAGGAGGTCGCGCTATGGGCCGTATCGCATTGCGCCAACTGCTTACACTGGCTGCAATTCCTATTGTGGTGGGTTGCGGCATGGCAGCCGGTCCCTCACACACCGTGAAACATGGTGCTAAAAAGGCCGTGTCCGACGTAAAACATACGGGAAAGAAAGTGGATAAGAAATCTGTCAAGACGTTGAACTCTACAACACAGTCGGCAACCAAAACCACAGGTGCTGGTAAGTCTTCGACCACATCAAAGGGTTCGGGTACCGTGGCCAAGAAGGCACCGTCATCCAAGGGCAATATCACCGCCGGAACCAAACTCTACGCGTCAACCTGCCAAGTCTGTCATGGTAAAGGGGGGATGGGGACGAGCTCTGGACCACGACTCGCGAGACCATCGGCGTTGGCTACGGAGTTTAAGACCCAGGCGTCGTTGGTGGCTTTCATTGCACACAACATGCCGGCTACCAAACCCGGATCGCTCAGTGCCTCTCAAGCCGCTAACGTCGGTGCTTATGTGTGGAGTATAGGGAATTAGATTGGCATAAAAAGAGAGTCACGATTATTATGGCTCTTTTTTTATGCCAATTTGCCAGGGAATCTCTTATAATGAGGGAAATAGTAAAACCGCAATGCGATGCATTGCGGTTTTACGGTGTGGGCCATACGATGAACAGTGGGGAAGGTGTATCGATTCCATGTCAACCGCAGCATTGTGGACTCTATGGTCGGGAGTAGGTCTGGTGGCGTGGATTTTACTCGGGGTGGTCGTCGACTTTATGGTGGGGAACCCTCCAAAGCAGTACAATCCCCTGTGGTATTTAGTGAATGGCTTAAGCTTCCTCGCGGGAGTTGTCACAAAGCTGTTTCGACATCGGTGGGCTCTTAGGATCGCGGGGAGTATTTTAACCCTAGGGGCTATCTTAGGGATGTTGGGTCTCGTCACTCTCCTTCTCATGGCGGCGAATCATTTCTCGGTGTGGGCTTTCAGAGCCTTGGTGGTTATTTTGACCTATTATGGTGTCTCGGTTCGGGGATTGAGTGACACGGCGCTGGCGGTCTATGCGCCATTACTCGGAAGCCGGGCCGATGAAGCGCGATTCCACCTCGCGGTCTCGTTGGGACGCGACACTGCGGCCCTTAGTAGTAGCGAGATGATCCGCGCCACGATTGAGACGGTAGCCGAAAGCACCTGCGAAGGAGTGGTCGGACCGTTAGTGTACGGGTTCGTCGGGGGACCGGCTTGGCTCTGGGTTTATAAAACGATTACCGCGATTACGGTGGTGGTGGGGCACCGCGATGAAACGTATGAAGGCTTGGGATGGTTTGCCGCGCACCTCGACGATTGGGCAAACTGGATTCCAGCGCGGCTGACAGGCTGGCTGATCCTGGTGGCGGCGGGGATGGAAGGGCGTTTTCATCATGCCCACACGGTCATGCGAACCGACGGGGGACGTCACCCCCACTCCAAGAACGGCCTTACCGAAGCCGCCATGGCGGGTGCGTTGGGCGTAGGACTAGGGGGTCCCAACACTCTTGGGGGAGTGGTCTCGCTCCGGCCGAGGGTGGGCACACCGGAAAATCCCCTGGTGCCTCGAACTATCCTCCATGCGTTGGCCATCAGCTTACGTGCCACATTAGTCTTTATTATGGGGATGAGCCTTATTTCCGTGGTTTGGACGGGTCGTTGGCTTTAAGGTCGATGGGAATGGTCTTTGCTCGATCTTCGGGGGATACCGTGTCAATAATCCAGGAGCCGTCCGAGATATCCATCAAGTAGATTGCAGCCGCTTGGAGTAGGCGTTCCGGAGGCACGCCAATCCAAAACATGTGATCGCCCAGGCTCAACCAGAGCATGGATACGTCGAGTAAGTGTCGGTCCATCAACAAGGGATACGGGTAGTCCCCCGCCCGCCATGGGAGCCGCGGGTGGGGGGTTTGACAGAGTACAGCGGTTTCCTGCGTGGTCATCGGTCGTACCAATTGTCCAAACCACAGTTGCAGGCGTCGAATCCGTGGGGGGTGTTCTGGCGAGTGAATCACCCCAAACGGTCGATGGCTGAGCCAAAAGAGCGTCAATTCGGCAATGGCGGCCGGCGGCACATCGAGGAGGGAGGCTGCCTGCCACCCATCTCGGGCCGCATACTCCAAACGGCGCTTGTGGGTGGGGACAACCCCGATGTGGTGCAAGGGATCCGGCCAATCTGATGGTGTCATGGGAATATCCTCTGAATTCTGACTCATGCTATGATTAGGGTACAAATTTCGACGGCATTGGTCAAGAAATGAAGGGGGCTCCTATGCAAAAATCTGGTTTGCAGATACTACATCTTTATCCGAATCATATGAATCTCTATGGGGATCGCGGTAACTTGATCGCGATCCAACACCGGGCTTTAGAACGGGGGATTCCGGTCGAGGTGGTTCACGCCGAACCGGAAGCGCCAATTTCCTGGCGGGATGTGGATTTAATCTTTATGGGTGGTGGAGAGGATTCTCATCAGGCAAGAATCGCGGAGGACTTTCTTCGGCGTGCTCCAGAACTGACCCGTGCGCTAGAGGATGGGGTGCCGATGTTGGCCATCTGTGGAGCGTATCAATTGCTAGGCCATTACTATCGGACGGTAAACGGCGATAAGCTTCCCGGAATTGGATTTTTGGACGTGACCACTGAGGCCGGGAGACCCCGTGCCATCGGAGACGTCGTGGCTCACACGACCCTTGACATTACCCCGAGAAGCCTGGTGGGATTTGAAAATCACGGGGGGCGCACTTTTCTTGGAACTGGGGCTGTCCCCTTGGCTACCGTGCAATTGGGACAAGGCAATAATGGGCAAGATCGGACGGAAGGTGCGATGCACAAACATGCGATCGGGACCTATTTGCATGGGTCTTTATTGCCAAAAAATCCCCATCTTACCGATTTGTTAATACGTTGGGCTGTGGACCGTGATGGGAACACCGATCTCGAGCCGATTCCGATGGATTTGGAATTGAAAGCCCATGATGTGATTTTAAGTCGGTGCTAGGTGGACAGGTAATGGTGTATAATGGCCCAAGAGGATTCTATCGGAGACAGAGGAAAGGAGCGGGACCCATGGGAGATTTGTTTACACCGATGCACATCATTGTCTTATTGATTGTGGCGTTGTTAATTTTCGGTCCGAAGCGACTACCAGAAATTGGTTCGGGATTAGGGAAAAGTATTCGGGAATTCAAGGCCTCGATGACTCAGGCTGGTGACAACGTGAAAAGTGACGCCAATGCGCAAGAATATCCGACGCAAGCCGTCGTCCGAGACGACAGCCAGCCACCCCAATAACGGTTTGATTCCAAAAAGGACTTTTCTACCCTTGAGTAGAAGGGTCTTTTTTACCTTAGAGAGGTCTTGCCATGCTAATTACCGACTATATAGGACGCACGCCGATGGTACGACTCAATCGGGTGTCAGATGAATATAACGCGACGGTCCTCGCTAAGCTCGAAGCTTTTAATCCCGGGGGGTCCATCAAAGATCGGACCGCCTTGTCGCTTATTAAGGATGCAGAAGCCAAAGGATTAATTGGGCCGGACACGGTCTTGGTCGAAGCAACCTCGGGCAATACGGGAATTGCTCTCGCAATGGTGGCTGCCGTGGCGGGGCTGCGTCTTGTGGTATTTATGCCCGAGGGCCAGAGTATGGAACGAAAACAGCTCTTTTGGGCTTATGGGGCGACGATTATTGAAACGCCACAGGAAGAACGTACACCGGGAGCCATCTCACGCGCCAAAGCCTTCACCGCACGACTCCCCGGAGCCCTGATGCTGCGCCAACATGAAAACCCGGCAAATCCGCGGATTCATGAAGAGACCACCGGTCCAGAAATTTGGGACACCACCCAGGGAGGGGTCACGGCCTTTGTTGCGGGAGTCGGTACCGGTGGTACCGTGACCGGTGTTGGCCGTTTCCTTAAAGTGAAAAATCCTGGCATCCGGATTATTGCCGTTGAACCGGAAGGCTCGCCGGTACTCTCCGGAGGAGAACCCGGATCCCATAAAATCCAAGGTATCGGCGCTGGGTTCGTGCCGGAAATTTTTGATCGCTCGGTCGTCGATGATGTGATGCCGATTTCTGACGATGAGGCCTGGACTGCGGCGAAAACATTACCAACCGAGGAGGGCCTGCTCGTCGGACTTTCTTCCGGAGCCGCTTACGCGGCCGTAAAACGTCTTCTCAATCAGGGGCTTCGAGGCACCATCGTTGTTGTTTTCCCGGACTCAGGTGAACGGTATTTATCGACCGGGCTCTACACCCCGACTGATGCCGCCTGGGTTCAACCCTTTTTACATGAGGAACCATAAAAAATTTTTGACAGCCACGTCGAATCTAGTTATGATGAGTCTTGGCTTGGGGGTAGGTGGAGGCCTGGTGCCTTCCTTGGACTTCAAATCCAATGGTCGGCCTCAGAGGTCGACGGTGGGTTCGATTCCCACATGCTCCCGCCATATCTTGCGTAGCAAGGCTTTCTGGGTTTTGGAGCGCGGGTACTTTCCGAGGGAAATCTCTCATAGGTGCCAAAAACAGGCATTCCGTCACCACGAGCCGTCACCATGAGAATCTTTGGATTCGTTATCCAATGGATACTGGTTGGTCGGCTAAGACTGTGTGGGCTCGTCCGGTTGCACGGTGAACATAGCCCGTTTATGTTCGGGGCGAATAATCTATTAATCGCAAGAAGGCGGGGCTCCGATACGCTTTCTGTGATTTCGATTAGGAGTCGGGTAGAATCTACGGTAGGATACCTCATTACATACGTAATGCCATTCCTTGGGAGCCTTATTTCGTGGAACACTTCACTGCCAACACCTGTCATAACGGGTCGGCGCGCGATCAATTAAAGCTATGGGATTTCGTCGATTAGGATGGGATCACGTGGAGCATCTTCGCGTGTGCGAACGGACGGACGTGGCCGTCGGCATCGGGACGACTGGGTTATCACGACCCAATAGGGCTGGCTCTTAACGACCTTGGGAGACTTGGTGTACCCTGACCATCTAAGGCATGATGCATCATCGCTGGGACTTTGAAGAGTGCATATTCCGCCAAGGTAAAACAACCGGGCAACGCCACTGTCAGTCTCCAGTACCGCCGGATGCCCCGTCGGACGTGGATCAAAGCCTAGCCTGACGGCGGGCGCGAACGCGATCGATTCGTACGACTCCTTGTCTGAATGGCACTGATGGCGTCGGACATTTCCGTACCGTGCCGCTGTGCTCCGTAATGGCATGACCGTCTCCTAACACAGGATTCTAAATCCCGGTGGTGAGGAACGTGGTACACTGAGAGTAGAAATTGCGGGTATGTTAGGAGGGATTGGGCAATGGCGAGCACCAAAGAACAGCTGCGAGAATTGATTGAGCGCCTTCCGGATGACTGCACAGTGGAGGAAGTCCAGTATCATCTGTACGTGCAGCAGAAGGTGGAGCGAGGCCTTCAGGAGGTGCGCGACGGTCGGGTGCTGAGCCAGGAAGCGGTTGAGCGGCGGATGGCCAAATGGACCGACAAGTAAACTGGACCATGGCCGCGTTGGGGGACCTCGAAGCCGCTGCCGAATACATTGAGCGTGATTCGCCGCATTATGCGGCGTCGCTGATTATGGCAATTCTCGACGCAGGGCGATCTCTAGGGTTTCTTTCTCACCGGCGTCCCCGAGGGGGAGCCCCGGGATAATCCGAGGGCGGCACACACGCCGCTCACCGGTTTGCCGTCTCGTACCCAGCTGTCCGCCCATTGGCACAATTCTGTTGCCGCGGGATCCCCTTTTTTCGCAACGCATCTTGGAGGACCGCGATTTGCAAATCGCGATCGATCACCAAACGTTTCAGTTGGGCATTTTCTTCTGCGAGCGATAACCCTCCGGCACTTTTCCCCGTGTCTTGTCGCACTTCTCGGCTCCACCGCCGCACCATACTGGGGCTCAGTTGATGGCGGCGCGCCACCAGGGTGGCATTCTGCGTCTCCTGGACTTCATGAATCACCTGGGTTTTAAACTCTGCGGTATACGATTGACTCATGCTCACCCTCCTTATTTTGACCGTTCTTACCCTATCAAACGGAGGCCGCACGTGTCACGTTTGATTAGGGGGTGGAAAAGAGCCCAGGTCCGGACGGGAATCGGGTGTTTGAGCAACGTGTTGCGTTTCGTGCCGGTGCGGCCTTTGACCGCTAACCGCCGCCGTTCGGCGTCAAGATAGCGGTCAATGGAGGTCGGACTCATCGCGAGTAATTGTTTCCTCACCGCGGGCCCTAAGGTGTGTAGTGCTTCCGTTGCTTTGATAGCGGTACGTTAGTATTCGCCGTCGAGGCCGAAATTTCCTGCTTAGGATACGTGGGAATCGCTGGGAATCGATAGTCCCAAGATCTTCCGGGTTTTTGGTCGGTCATAGC
>JAJYPK010000228.1 GCA_021795465.1 Bacillota bacterium | reverse complement strand
GAATCGTCAGTTCCGCTTTGCCCGCTCGCGCGGCTGCTTCTTTAATGGTCATGCCCATGTGCTCCCTCTTCCTTCCCTCCTCCGATTGCCCTTATCATAGGGCGGGAGTCGACAAAGACCGTCTGACGCGCTTTGGGTTTGAGCAATTCTGTCAGCGCCATGCCTATGACATTGTGGTGCTTAATCAAGAGCACTTGTCGCCCGAGGAAGAACTCGTGCCGGACTTGTGGACTAGCGCCCAGGTTTTTTTGACATACTTTAAACAAGTCACCTGTTCCGACTTCCTAATATTACCGTGATAGATAGCGCACACCATCTCCCTCCCGACATACGGTATGGGTACGGGATCAACCACCGACCCGGTACTATGTCAGGAGGGATTTCAGTATGTGTGGTATCGCAGGATGGATCGACTTTGGTGCTAATCTTACCACCCGCCAGTCGGCATTGGATGCGATGGTGTCTCCCTTAACCTGTCGCGGACCCGATGGGAGTGGCACATGGGTCTCGCCCCATGCCGGATTAGGTCATCGCCGCCTCGTCGTCATTGATCCCGAGGGCGGGATGCAACCCATGTCAAGTCGTCTGGGAAACCATGTGTATACCATTGTCTACAACGGAGAACTGTATAACTTTCAAGAACTCCGTCAAGAGCTTGAAGCATCTGGCTACCCGTTTCGATCCCGGTCCGACACCGAGGTGCTCTTAATGTCCTATGCGGCCTGGGGCCCCGATTGCGTTACCCGTTTCAATGGCATTTTCGCCTTTGCGATTTGGGACAGCCAAGAGCAAACTCTCTTTATGGCACGCGATCGGCTTGGGGTGAAACCCTTATTCTATGCTAAAACGGGCGACGCCCTATTGTTTTCGTCCGAAATCAAGGGTATTTTAGCGCATCCGGCCATGAATCCAGAAGTCGATGCCGAAGGTCTCGCAGAAGTTTTTGCCCTCGGCCCATCCAGAACACCAGGCCATGGCGTGTTTCGTGGCATTCACGAACTACGTCCCGGCTACTATTTTAGGGCGGCCCCACGTCGAATAAAAATTGCCCCCTATTGGGCACTCACTTCGCACCCCCATCAAGACTCTTGGGAAACCACCACAGAAACCGTTCACGATCTGGTGAAAGATGCCGTGACGCGCCAGCTTGTGGCCGACGTGCCGGTCGTCACACTACTTTCCGGTGGACTCGATTCCAGTGTTGTGAGTGCCATTGCGGCCGATGCCTTCCAAGGCTTAGGTCGCGAGGCGCTCCACACGTATTCGATCGATTTTGTTGACATGGAACGCTATTTTAAGGCCACTAAATTTCAAACCAATCTCGATGCCCCATGGGTAGAAAGGGTCTCTGAAACACTCGGCACTCAACATCATCGAGTGGTGGTAGATACCCCGGAACTCATGGAATATCTGTTACCTGCCATGCGGGCCCGCGATTTACCAGGAATGGCCGACGTCGATACCTCCCTGCTGCTCTTTAGTCGGGAGATAAAAAAATCGGCAACGGTTGGCCTATCCGGTGAGGCCGCTGATGAGATTTTTGGGGGATATCCCTGGTTCCATCACCCGGACGCTATTGCCGCCAACACGTTTCCCTGGGCGCGGCGCCTTAAAGATCGGATTGCTATCCTATCCCAGGATCTGGTCCACCAGATCCGCCCTGAAGGATACGTGGCACGCCGCTATCAAGAAGCTCTCGACGAAGTTCCGCGACTGGCCGGGGAATCTTCTCACGCCGCCCGAATCCGTGAAATAGCCTATTTAAGTATCACGCGTTTCCTGCCTACATTACTAGACCGTAAAGATCGCATGACCATGGCGACCGGTCTAGAGGTGCGGGTTCCCTTTTGTGATCATCGCCTGGTCGATTACGTTTGGAATATTCCTTGGGACTGGAAAAACTACGACAACACCGCTAAGGGCGTCCTGCGCCAAGCCATGCGTGGACTTTTGCCCGACGCGGTAATCATGCGGCAAAAAAGTCCCTATCCCTCGACACCTAATCCTTCATATTTTCACGCCATGCGCCGTGGCCTCAAAGAAGTCCTCGAAGACTCTACAAGCCCGCTTTTGCCTTTGGTTGATGTGAAGCATTTATATCAGGTGATGGAGAGAGGCCCCGAGGGGGACCAAATCCCATGGTTCGGTCAGTTGATGGGAAACGCTCAGCTATTCGCGTTTTTGATTCAAACCAACGCGTGGCTCAAAGAATATCATATTCGATTAGTTTAACCAGGAGGATTATGGATGCAGACCGCCGCACGGGTGACCCATCTCCCTCCCTACCTATTTCTCTCGTTGGACCAAATGGTTCAACGAGAGCGTGCCAGAGGCCGGGATATCATTAACCTGGGTATTGGCGACCCGGATATGCCTAGCGCTCCGGACGCCGTGATAGCCCTTCAACAAACCGTGAATGACCCCGAGACCCATCGGTATCCCGAGGCTCTCGGCAGCAAGCGATTCCGTAAGGCCATTACCGATCGCTACCACGCCCGGTTTGGGGTGGATCTGGATCCCGAGACCCAAGTGATAAGCCTCATTGGATCCAAAGAAGGGATCGCTCATCTAACCTGGGCCTATGCAGAACCGGGGGATCTGGTTTTGGTTCCCGATCCCGCCTATCCCGTGTATAGAGCCCAGGCCGAATTTACAGGCGCCACGGTTTATCCGTTGCCGTTACTCCCTGAAAATCATTTTTTACCGAATCTCGGGACCTTGGATCCCTCGATTTTGGTTCGGTCAAAACTCCTATGGCTCAACTATCCAAACAATCCGACCGGAGCCGTAGCCCCTCGCGCATTTTATGAAGAGGCGGTATCACTGTGCCGTCAATACGATATCTTATTATGCAGTGACCTGGCGTACGCAGACATCGGGTTTGGTGGTTATCGGCCGGAGTCCGTCTTAAGTATCCCTGGTGCCGACGAGGTAGCCATCGAGCTTTACTCGCTATCCAAATCCTTTAACATGACGGGATGGCGTATCGCCGCGGCCGTAGGCATGCGCTCCGCCGTCCTGGCACTGGGACAAGTGAAAAGCTACCTCGATTCGGGTCCTTTTACCGCCATCCAAAACGCTGCGGTGGCTGTCCTCGATACGGAACCCGACGCCTTTATCCGTGGTCTCAACACCATCTATGAAAAACGCCTTAATCTCGCCTTACGGGAAATCCGTGCCATGGGACTTCTTGGCGAAGTACCCCGTTCCACTTTTTATGTATGGTTTCGGACCCCGCCGGGCATGTCATCGGCAGCAGCCGCCAGTTTTTTCGTTCAGGCAGCCGGAGTCGCCTTGACTCCAGGATCCGCTTATGGCGTTTATGGTGAAGGATGGTTACGACTCTCCCTCACCGTACCATTTGTTACGTTGGAGGACGCCCTGATGCGCATGCGTCAAGCCCTATCGCACCGCGACAACCGATAAATTATGTCTGGACCAATCGCCGATTGTTCGCTATAGCACATTTATCCATGGAATGTTCCATGTGAATGACCCCGACGTTGGTGGCAGTTCAACCGCCAGTCTCGGTCCCGTCGGTGCTCGACAATCCCCACAAGAAGTTTGCCCTGCTGCAAGTGGCGATGAGATACGCGCCAACCGGTCGATGCGGGTACTCAAAGGCTACCTGTATCAGGAGATGAGCGAAATTATCGGTTGCTCCATAGTAACCGTGTGCCCTTACGTCCAGGCCTACCAGCGTGGGGGATTGGAGGCATTGGAAGCGGACATTCGCCCGGACGCCCCCAGCGTCTGAGCACAAGAGAAAACGGTGGCTGACCTGGGTCACCTCCCAGACTCCGGAAGACATCAATTTTCCGGCGGAAATGAATGGGACGGGAATGTGTGTTCATCAGACATACTCTATTTGTCACACACGGCGGCCATCCTTTGCGGACCATTCTGATTATTACTCGCTAAATTCTTGCCTTGAACCTCCCCGCCCTAAAGGGCGGAGATTCTGGGGGAACCACCATGGCTGCGTCGCGGGTCGAGAGACCCTCGGAGTGACCCTCCTGACTCGCCACCGCTTATCCCGCCAGCAACATGCCGG
>JAJYPK010000227.1 GCA_021795465.1 Bacillota bacterium | reverse complement strand
TCGCTATCTTGTGCCTTAGCACCGATCCGATAAGACCTAGGGCTTGTCCCCGGTGCTCCGCAGGAAAGACTAGGGCAATAATCGCCATAACATTGGCCATAATCGTAGCTCCTCCGATGCCCTGAAAGACCCGGGCCGCGACGAGCCATCCCACATTCGGTGCTAAGGCACAAGATAGCGAACCCAGGGTAAAGACCACCACGCCACCCACAAACACTTCGCGGCGTCCAACACGGTCGGCAACTTGTCCTGCCACGGGCAAAATTCCGGTAATCACCAACAGGTAGCCCGTCACCACCCATTGGAGGGTTGCGATAGGAAGCAGGAATCGGTGTTGCAAGATGGGTAACGCCACGTTCACCACACTGGAATCTAAATTGACCATAAAGGTTCCGGTCGTAGCCGCCGCAAAGCTCAGCCATAAGGCTCTTCCAGAAAGTATCGGGGATCCCCCCGTCGTTTGTCTCATCACAATCTTTCCCCTAACCCAAATCGATAGGGACGCGAAAACCTCATGGTTTTCGCGTCGAGATTTGGCGTTATACCATGAACCCGTACGAGAGAGATCACCCCTTAGTGGCTGACACTAAATGCTTTGATCCGGGATCGTACCTGTTCTATGGCTAAATCCGGCAATGGTTTAGCTCCACCCAACGCCGTTGCCTTCAAGATCAGTTCGGCTGCTTCATCGAGTGTCGTCAATAACTGAACCGTGGTCGTCAAATCGGCGGCAAACACGAGTACGCCATGGTTGGCGAGCGTCACCGCGAAGAGTCCCGGATGATCTTTGGCTTGGTCGAGGATTCCCGACACCGACTCCTCTGAGCCACGGGGCGCCCATGGCACCACCGGAACCGCTTCGGTAAGACCGAAACGTAAGAGTGGCTCATAGACCAACGGAATCGGGCGATGAGCCAAGGCAAATGCCGTAACATGCGGGGCATGAGAATGGACAACGGCACCGACATCGGGTCGTTCGCGATAAAGTCCCGCATGCATCTCAACAATTTCCTTCATGGTCGGGACCATCGTTCCTTCTTGAATCGTGCCATCCAGCCCGACCAGGGCAAAATCGTCTGGGGTCAATTGTGCGACGTTCCCTCCACTCGTCATCACCATACGATCCCCGGAGACACGGACGGAAAGATTGGCGTGCGCGCCACGAAACAACAGGCCCGCCCTCATCAAGGTACGACTAGCGTCAATCAACTGGCTTATTACCTCTTGCGATTCCACAAGCGTCTTAGGCATCTGGGTGTTACTCCTTTCTCCATCAGCGAATTCCTTATCTAACAGCACTATACTGCAACTTACACTATAGTGCAACAATCACTGAAGCCGTTTCATCTATGCTAATGTGCACCGCGTCGTATCGCCGTACGCTGGGTCCCATCCAATTTCACCTGGCAAGTCGTGGAAGAGAACTCCTCACGGCCTGTCTTGCAAGACGTGGACAGAATCCCCTCGGCTAATGCAATGAATATGAATGTCTCTTAACCCAGGATACCCTGACTAGTCCTTATTAAGACACCAACGGGTGTCACTAGGGACAGGCTAGTCGTTGGTTACGGCTTCACCGCCCCCTTAGAACGCGCTATCGGAATCCTACGACCGCGTGCGGAATATACTCGCTCTCCAGCCGACTAATTTCTTCCGTGGTGAGAGTAATGTTCAAGGATGCCACGGCCTCTTCGAGATGATGCACTTTTGTCGCCCCCACAATGGGAGCTGTGACGGGTTTCTGTTGCAAGACCCAGGCGAGTGCAATTTGTGCACGGGTCACGTTACGGTCTTCGGCAATTTCCTTCACTTGCTCCGTAATCCGTCGGTCGACCTCCACCGTATCGGCATATAAGGTTTTACCGAACTGGTCCGTTTCCGAACGAGCCGTAGCCGCATCGGGATCTCGAGTTAATCGGCCTCGGGCCAAAGGGCTCCATGGAATGACGCCAATCCCTTCGGTCTCGCAGAGTGGGAGCATCTCGCGTTCTTCTTCTCGGTACAACAAGTTGAGATAGTTCTGCATCGAGACAAATGGGCTCCACCCATGGTTGCGCGACGTGTTAAGGGCCTTCAAAAATTGCCAGGCATGCATGGATGACGCACCGATATAGCGTGCTTTACCTGCCTTCACCACGTCGTTTAAGGCCTCTAGAGTCTCTTCGATGGGGGTTTCATAATCCCAGCGATGAATCTGGTACAAATCGACGTAGTCGGTGCCGAGTCTCTTAAGGCTTTGATCAATCTCACTCATAATCGCCTTACGGGATAAGCCTTGGCCGTTAGGATCTGGCCGCATCCGTCCATTCACCTTGGTCGCAATCACCACCTCATCACGCGTGGCGTACTCCCTTAACAGCCGACCCACAATTTCTTCACTAGTCCCCTCGGAGTACACATTGGCCGTGTCAAAAAAATTAATCCCGAGGTCCAAGGCTTGTTTGATGAATGGCCGACTCTGCACTGCATCCAATACCCACGAATGATTTCCGCGTTCTGGCACGCCGTAACTCATGCACCCTAGACAAATCCGAGACACTTTGAGTCCCGTGCTTCCGAGATTCACATACTGCATCGACCATCGACCCCACTTTCTGGATGTGTTATCCAAAAGTGTAAGCCTTTCTTCGTCGGGAGACTAGGATGTCCCATATCAAGACAAATCTCGTCGTCTGACGTTTAATGATCTAAATCCACAAGCCCTGAGGTTTCGACCCTGATTAAACCAGCCTATAGAAGTCGTGACTGGTGACATAGGCTGTTCTTTCTACGTTATTGTCTATGACGGACGGAACTGTAAGGCAGATCGTGTCAGACATAAGGTAGAATATATTAAATATACGTCGTCCATGGGCCCATCAACACTGCGCCGGCTCAATCCATTTAAATGGGAACAGGCCGATTCTCCCTATACCGTGACATCGTACTCCGACACATCCGTATCCAATCTGTAATCTGAGAGGTAAGAAACCGATGCAACGAATATCAATGATAATCGCTGGCGGGGGATTACTCATGGCAATGGCTACGGCAGGCTGGTTATACCAGCCGAAAACGCGAGCCGTGGCGAATCCTACGAGGTTGGCATCCACTAATTTCCCGCCGACGTTGTCGCGAACCGTAGGACTCCCGCCATTGAACGGATTGACATTGGAACGATCAGGGAGCACCCCGCTCTGGGCGAATAAAAGTGGTACCGGGCCGTTTACCCCTTCCCAGCTGGGACTTGTCGGCGGATTATATCAAATTTGGACGTCAAGTGCGGCGGTCACCCAGTATGGCTCATTAGGCCACGGGCTCCCACTACCCCTGCCAGCAAGTTTCGTCCATGCGCATCCCGGGCGACCACTAGAGGTCTACGTGCGCATTCTCCGATTTAACAATGCCAAGGCCCCGGTGACGTTATTGCAGAACGCGGACTATAATTTTAGACTGCCCGTGTACAAGAATAGAGTGACACCGATCCCAGGAACCATCGCCGGAGGCTCGGCTTATGCGATGCCGAATCAAGATAATAACGGGGAAACAGACTATGTGTTTCAATGGGCTCGTGGGGATTATTGGAACCAAATCACGGTGTTAGGCCCTATATCCGGCAGCCAAGCGCGGAGCGTGGCCGTTCACGTGACACAGTGACAAACACCGTTAGCGCACGTACCGAAGCTCCTGCGGCGAATTCGTTCAATCACACAAGACGGGTTTGCCGGGAAATGATCCCCGTCGACCCCCCCCATGGGTCCGGTCCCAAATCCGGACCCCCTTTTTCTCCTATCTGTCCGCTGCTCAAGAATAGAGACATCCGCGGCCCCGTAATTGAACCTCCCCGCCCTAAAGGGCGGAGATTCTGGGGGAACCACCATGGCTGCGTCGCGGGTCGAGAGACCCTCGGAGTGACCCTCCTGACTCGCCACCGCTTATCCCGACAGCAACATGCCGGGGTTCAGCCGGACTACGCCTTAACGCCCTTTTGAGAGGGACGGGACGGCGATAGGTGATCCGTTGGGGGACTAACAGCTCCCCGGGGCGAATCTCCCCATGCATCCCCTTATTGAGGATGTTC